>JBFGYN010000311.1:0-5053 GCA_041587415.1 Candidatus Competibacterales bacterium
AGGAGTTTCAAGCCGATGATCGTGCTGGAAAACATCATGGCGGCGCCGACCAAGAGCGCTTCGATGGCCGTAAAGCCGAACACCCACGCGACGCCGGCGCCGGCGCCGGCGAATACGACCGACGAGCCAAAGGTAACCAGTGTTGCCTTGCGCAGCATGTGCATCAAGCCGGACGGCGCCAGATCCAAGCCAAGCAAGAACAGCAGAAACATGATACCGATGTCGGCCATTGCTCGGATTGCCGTGGGATTGACCACGAGTCCGAACCCATATGGCCCAATCAGAACGCCGAGCACGATGTATGCGATCGGGAGGGCCTGACGCGCGAACAGGGCGCCCGTTGCAAGCACCGCCGCACCGGTAAAGATCACAAACATCGAGAAGACAATTGTCTCCTGTCCAAACGCTTCGTCCATGCCTGCCCCCCCAAATGACCTGGAGTTCCCACCGCTCCACGGCGCTCTAACCCCCACGGCCGACGGTACCATCGCGCGAAACGTTCAGCCACGAGACTACGCTGCACCCTCGGGGAAACCCTGGACAATTCCGTGCAGAAATTGCCAGGGCTCGGAAAGCGGAAAGCGCGGTTTCCGCTTTCCTGCCGGAATGGACGTGTTGCGACGTCGATTCCAGCGGCGCGTCCGTGTACCGCGAGACAACTCCGAACTGATCAGAGTTTCCTCAGCGGCGGTAGTCGGTGGGAATTCCCAAGCAAACCATGGGGCAAATTGAGGCAGTCGGCAAGTTCAACGTTTTGATATTTCGTCGTCGAGCAATTCGCTTGCCTCTAACCATTCGGTTTCGACGGACTCGATTTCGGCGCCCAGTTCACCCCGACGCCGGCTGATCGACACGAGCCGGGATGCGTTGTCGGTCTGATAGATGGACGGTTCCGCCAACTGCGCCTCGAGTTCAATGCGCTCCTGCTCCAGATATTCCAACTTGGTCTCGATTTCGCGCAAGCGAAGCTCCAGTGGACGACGACGCACTGCGGCAGATTGCCGCTCTTTCGCCTGGGAGCGGCGTTGGGTCCGCCGCGGAATGTCCGTCCTGGGCGAAACGAGGCCGGGCACCGGAGCAAGATTTTCCTTGAGCCAGCGGTGGTAGTCCTCCAGGTCCCCGTCGAAGGGCGAGACATGCCCGTTCGACACGAGCAGGAATCGGTCGCAGCAGCTCCCGAGCAGGAAGCGGTCATGGGATACCAGCACCAGGGCACCATCGTACGCCTGCAACGCTACGGCCAGCGCGTGCCGCATTTCCATGTCTAGGTGGTTCGTCGGTTCGTCGAGCAGCAGCAACTGCGGCGCGGCCTGTACCTGCATCGCGAGCGCAAGACGGGATTTTTCCCCACCGGAAAAGCTTTCGACCGCCTCGTTGGCCCGATCGCCACTGAATCCGAATCGACCCAGCCGATCTCGAGCACCCTGCTCGCCCAAATCTGGCCACCGGCGCAGCAGGTGCCGCACGGGGGTCGCCTCCATATCGAGCTGCTCCAGTTGGTGTTGTGCGAAGTAACCGACGCGCAAGCCGGGCGCCATCTCCCAGTCCCCCGCAATGGGTCGCAAGCTGCCGGACAGGGTGCGGACGAAAGTGGATTTTCCGGCGCCGTTTCGTCCTAGGAGCCCAATTCGCTCACCCGGACGAAGATCGAGTGATACGTTGGCGAGAATCGGGTGAGCGCCATAACCCATGGAGACGCGGTCCATTCGAAGCATCGGATTCGGCGGTGTATCGGCTCTCGGAAAAGCGAATCGAAACGGGGTCGATGAATGGACAGGCGCGACTTGCTCCATCCTCTCCAATTGCTTTACTCGGCTCTGTGCCTGGCGCGCCTTCGTGGCTTTCGCGCGGAAACGTTCCACGAATCGATGCAACCGCAACCTCTCCCTTTCCTGGCGGGCATGCAACTTTGCCCGGCGTTGTAGCGCTTCGGCTCTGCGCCTCTCGAAATCCGAGTAGTTACCGGCTGAGAGAAAAATGCCAAGGTCCTCCATGTGAACGATGTGTCCGACAACACCGTCGAGAAACTCCCGGTCGTGCGAGACGACCAACAGCGTCCCGGGAAACCGTTTCAACCAGTCTTCGAGCCAAAACACCGCGTCCAGATCCAAGTGATTGGTTGGCTCGTCCAGCAGCAGCAGATCGGCTCTCGCGAGCAATGCTCGGGCTAGGTTCAGTCGCACTCGCCAACCGCCGGAGAAGGATTGAACGGAACGGTCCCGCTCACTGTCCCCGATCCCGAGGCCTTCGAGCACGCGTTCTGCGCGGGAGCGTGCGGCGTAGCCATCGATGGCGTCCAGTTGGGCGTGCAGATCCGGAAGTGTCTCGGTAAGGCCGCTCGCCTCCGCGTCCGCAATCCGCGACTCCAGATCGAATAGAGCCTCGTCACCCTGAGTCACGTACTCGAGGGCGGACACCTGCCCGCCCAACACTTCCTGTTCCGTCACGGCGGTACGCCACCCGGAAGGGCGAGTGAGATTCCCTTGATCCAGATCCAGCGCACCGCTCAGAATCGCAAGCAAGCTCGACTTTCCGCAGCCGTTCGCACCCGTGAGCCCCACTTTCCAACCCGGGTGTATGCGCAGATCGACATTTCGGAAAAGCCAGCGACCGCCGCGCTGTAGCGAGGCGTCCAGTAGTTCAATCATGGTGCTCGTCAATCGGTCGTTTACAGCCACCCGACGGTGGTTGGACGCCATTATGCCATCAGGGCTCGCGACTGCTTTTCGAGTCCTGGCGGCACGCTGGTGGCGTCGGCACTTGCCACGATCTTCTGGGCGGAACAATCGTTGACATTGGAATGCGAATCGTTATCATTCTCATCGTGGTGGCAGAAAGCACCCCATCGACGGGGGCTTCCGACTCTCGCCGAATTCCACCTGTATCAACGAGCAGAATCAGCCAGTTTGGGAGGTGAAGAACCGTGCAGCTCGATCACAGCCCCTTCCTAGGAGTTTGGTCGACCGTGACTCGATCGACCCTGGACAACCAGACCAAGTGGACCATGGATTGGCTTGACAATTTGGCCGCCAGCTTCGATCCGTCAAGCGCGACGGGCACTTGGGTGGATGTCGTGCACGAGATCATCGTGCAGTCGCTGCGACGGCAAATTGAAGCGACACGCGAAGCGGAACAGGCCGCGGGGACGTTCGCGTCGCTCTCGCCCCAGGGCACGTTCGCCGTGCATCGCAGTTGGCTCGAGCCCTGGTATGAGTTAATGGATAAGACGTTGGAGACCGGGCCGGAGAACTTCCCGCTCGAGGCGGCCGACGCGCCGTCAAATGCGCCCTGACTGCTAAAGGGAAGCTCCGATATGCGTTCAACAGCCGATTGCCGGCAATTCCGGAAATTGCCGTTTGCTGGGCAGCTGGTCGTCTGGGCGATGCGACACTGGGTTCGCGGATGTCAGCTGCGCATCGATGTCCGGAAAGAGCTTGCCCGGGCTTTCGCCGAAGTTGGTGCGGCGCGGGCCACGGTGCTGTTGAACGCAGTGATGAACGCCGTCGTCGACGGGCATCGTCGTCCCGTCGAAATCCGCTGCCCGTGTCACGATGAAATCAGCCAAGACGAGTGGCTCGTGCTCGAAATCATCGCCCGTTACAAGACGAATTCCGAGGAAACGCTTTGGTTACAACTCAGGAACTTTCTGACGCCCGCCGGAACGCGAATCGTTGGTCAACTTCTCAGTGAACTTGCAGTGGTTCTCGAAGACGCAGATCTCGTCGTTCTCCATCCGTTGGAATCCCCGGTTTCGGGCAAATCGGAGTCGCAATGGCCGGCGACGTCGTCGATTCACTAGCCGGGATACGTCGCGCCGCAAGCAAAGTGCCCGCCGGGGTCGATTGGCCCAGTCGGTGGCGCTCGATCTGAACCAAGAGTGACCCACAAGCTCCACTGGATCCTGGTCATTTTCGCCCAAACGCCCGGAAAGGTGCAGTAGTCGCTGGAGGCGTTCAGCCGGGATACTTCACCAGGGCAGCCTTCGGCTAGTCGAGTAGATCAGCCATTGCTGGCTTTCACCCTCACAGAACCGGACGTGCGGCGTGACCGCATCCGGCTCTTCTGAGCAGGTAACCCGGGGAAACCGGGAGCCAATTATCCGGGTGGGTGATTCGGGGGAAAGGCAACACAAACCGGGCAGTCAACAGGCCAGTCAGGCGGCCAACGTCGCTGCGCTGGCTTCGGCGCCGCAGGGCAGCACGCCAAGCATACCAGACACACAGCCGAAGGCGCTGAAGCGCCTTGATATTGCCGCGGACACCGAAATACCCATAGTGACCACGCAGCTTCCTGCGGAGTTGTTCGTGTTGCCATTGCACGGGGTGGTGCCGGTGGTGCCGGCACCACTGGGTCAGCGCACGCAGCGTACGTCGAAAGCGCTTCGCTGCCGTCTTGCGTCTCACCAGATAACGGCCACACCGGTCCTTTCCCGCAATATGGGTGAGGCCGAGGAAGTCAAAACTCTCTGACTTCAATCCCCGCTGGGGCCAGTGCCGACCAAAGCGAAGTAACCGCGTCTTGGCTTGGTTAAACTCCAGCCCATAGTCCGCCAGGCTCTGTTCAAGCACGGCTCGCAGGGCATGGGCGTCCGCCTCGTGTTCAAAGGCGAGCACCGCATCGTCGGCATAACGCACGATGTAGACTTGGCCCCGTGCGCATTGCGTCCGCCACCGGTGAACCACTTCATCCATGGCCTGATGCAGGACGATATTCGCCATGAGCGGCGAAATCACTGCACCTTGTGGCACCCCGCTTCGCTGGCGCTCGCGCCGTCCATCTTTTTCCACCACCCCGACCGTTAACCACTTGCGAATCAACCGCAGCAGTTGTCGGTCGTTCACCCGACGCTGGATCTCCCCAATCAACGCCTCATGCGTGATTCGGTCGAAACACTGTTTCAGATCCAGGTCCAATACCCAATTCACCTCTCCCTTCTGCAGGGCCGTCTGCAACGCTTGCAATGCTTGGTGGGGACTTCTCCCCGGACGGAATCCATAGCTGAAGCCGCGAAACTCGTCCTCGTAGATGCTGTGAAGCACCTCCACCACCGCAC
>JBFGYN010000312.1:0-5043 GCA_041587415.1 Candidatus Competibacterales bacterium
CAGGTCCGGCGCGCGGGCCCCTTGGACTCGGCCAAGATAGGCCAACTGCATGGCGTGGCCAAGGAGCGCTGCGTCGGAGCTGACCTGCTCCTGGAGATCGGCTGGTTCCTCCGTCGGATCCGCCGGCGTGTCGGAATCGGCCACGCGGGCAGTCCCAGCCGCCAGCTCACCCCTGGATGCGGCACGAACCTGCTGAACCATGTCTGCACCTAGCCGGTCGACGATCGTTCCGAAGGTTTCCACGTCGCCGCCCTCTACCGAGTAGTAGAGTGGGCGCCCCACGATGGCATTCCGGGTGAGCGTCTTGTACTGGCGCTCGGCGGACCCGTGGTTACCCCGGCCGTTTGGGGTTTTCAGGTGCATCGTGTACAGCGCAATACCCAACTGTTCGGCTTCGATTCGTACCTCGTTGGCGCCCAGTCCCGTGGACGAGAGCTCGTTTTCCGGATCCAGAGCGCCGGCATCGGTCACGAGAACCAGATAGCGGCCGCCGAACTCGCTCCAGTCGACCGACTGAATCGCCGTCATGACGCCGGCATACGCGTCTTCGTCGAAGCGGGCGCTCGACACGGTGGCGGGCTTCAGCTCGGCGACCTTGGCGAGAAAATCCGGGCCGTCCTTGACTTTGGTCGGATCCGCGTAGACCTGGGCAACGTACTCCAACCCTGGCACCGCCTCCGTGCTGGATCGATAGGCCACCAATCCGAATTTGACCTGATCCAGAAGGCCCTCCGATTCGACACGGTCATAGACCCGGCGCACCGCTTCCTTGGTCCGCTCGATATAGGGCCCCATGGATATCGTCGAGTCGATCACGAACACGATGGTGGCCGTGAAAGTCCGGAGCGCGGCAATGCGTTTGGGTTTGGTTTCGGGCCCCTTCTCTGTCAACGGGTCGTCTTCGCCCTTGGCGGTCACGGATGCGACTTCCAACACCCGCAAATTGCCCCGATGTGTCACCACCTCTTCTGCCTGCAAAATCGGCAGCAGATAGAAATTTTCGCTGATGTCGATGTATTCCTCGGGCTCGATGGACACTACCTCTGGGTGGTTCTTGCCCGACTCGACGGCCTCCCGGATCGGTGCAACGGCGACTTCCGGCGCCTCCCGATTCACCAGATCGAGCACGGATTCCCGGCTGTCGAAAAACAAGGTGCGACCTCGGTTGGCCGGGTTGGTGAACGCCAATGCCAGTTGCTGCTTCCAGGGTAGGGTGGCGGAAGAGTCGATCCAGCCGCGGGTGTTGCCGTGGCTGTCTTCCCCCACCAGCAACCACTCCAGACCGGCGTCGTCGCGCCGTTCGTAAACGTAGTATTGAGACATCGCGGGTTGCTCTTCGCCGCCCGCCGCCCCCGGTGTCTCGACCAGCACCGCGCCGGGGCGGGTAAGCACCCGTTGAAAAAGGGTATTTTTCCCCGGCATCAGCAGCGGTTCGCGATTCTCTGCCAAAGCCCGATTTGCTGTGTCGAGGCCGGATAACCCCCAGAGAACGACGCTCAGGGCGGCTACGGTGAGAATGTTCGCCAAAGGTGTGCGAGTCATTGGGTGTTACCTCCGCAGTCGCTCATGAGCGCTGAAATCTCTTGCGCGACCCCCTGCGCCGATGCCCGCTTCAAGAAGTCCAGACCGCGAGACCGTTCCAGGGCGCTGGTGCCGTGCCGGCAAAGGACGCGACCGGCTGCCACGAGGCCTTCGGTGTCACCCTGGCGCGCCGCGTCCTCGTACCAGTATGCGGCCGTCTCCCAATCGGGTCCTTCCTGGGGACTCGTCTTCTTGGACCAGCTGTCGGGATCGTACATTTCCCCGAGCCGGATCGAAGCCTTCACGGAACCCAAGCGAACGGCGCGCTGATAAAGCTCCCGGGCTCGCACGAGATCGCCCATTGTCTGCGCTTCATCTGCAATCTTGTAGCAGCGTTCTGCGTCCAGGCCCTCACAGCTGGCCCTTGGGGGCGTCGCGGTGGGCCCCGGCTCGGGCTCCGGTGTCGGTTCGGACTCAGGCCCCGGCTCGGGCTCCGGCGTCGGTTCGGATTCAGGCGCCGGTTCGGATTCGCTGGTCGGCACCGGTGCCGGCTCCTGAGTCTCGCATTGCGGATGCCCGATGCCCGGAAACCAGCAGCTCGAGTACCCCCAGTAACCGATACCTGCAACAGCAATGACGAAAGCGACAACGAGCGCGACGAGCCAGGGAAATCCACGTTTGTCCGGTTCCCGGATTGGCGGCGAAACCACCTCCTCGACAGGCGACTCCGGAACTGGCTCGCGATCAGGAGGCAGATCCACTGGTGTGGTCTCCGGCTCCTCAGAGACCGGCTCCGGCGGTTTCGGCGGGGGCGTTGCCCGCACACTTGCGCGCTCCGGTGCGGCAGCGCCGGAGCCGAACAGGGGCCGATCCACCTTGAGAGTGCCGCGTTCCTTGCCTCGTTCCGTCACGACCGCAAGCTGAAAGGCAACGTTGGAAGGCAGGGCGCCGATGGCGTCGACGACCTCCGGGCCCACCCGCGCACGCACGTCGCCTCCTTCCGTGCTGAATACATCGGCTTGCAGCAAGCTTTCCTCGCCCTGCCATGCCCCACGGCGACCCAGGTAGGGTTCGGTGCCCTGGTTGCGCATCAGCGTAAAGTCGAGCTGCTCGCTGGAGGATCGGAGGCCGCTGATCCTCAATATGCCATGACCGGGGCCTCGGTCCGTGTCGTTCCCGAGCTCACACTTGATTGGCAATGGTGGTGCCTCGCGTCAAACGGGGTTTGCTTTGGGGCGCGGGCCCCGGATCAGGCTGAGTATTTCTCCCAGACGCTCGTTCTGCTCCGGGGTGATCTCTCTCCCCGCACTGTGTCCGGCGTTGTTTACAGCCAACCCACCGAAGCCCGCCAACCAATCGACGATGAACATGCCGGAGTAAGGTTGTTCTTCGGCTGGCAAAGCCGGAAGGGTAGCGGATGCTATGGGCGGGGCCGGCTCGAAGATTCTCCGCCCGTCGACCGGCGATTTCGGCCTTTCGGGCACCGGCATCGCCGCGTAACCGAGGTAGTCTACGAAATCGCTGACGACGCTCTTGGCCAGTAACACCTGCTGATCGACGATGCCCCGGCGGGTTGCACCGCGATGCTCTTCCAATGGACGCAGGGCACCCACCACCGCGTCCTCGACATTGCAGCGATGGAAACCGGTTATGAGTTCGTCCGTGAGGGCCTGCAGCGCCTCGGACGGCAATCCAAGGAAGCGAGAAAGGTCCGGGTTGTCCGGTATCTCGCGCAGCTTTCTGATCCATTCGCTGGCGACTGCCCTGGCAAATGTGGCGGCTCGGCCGGATGTCACCGTCGTCGAGGGCTTGTCGGCGCTTGCTTTGCCGGTACCCGGGAGCGTGATGAGGCGGCGGCGATTCGTCGTCTCCGACTCACCCGCTTGTTTCGACCCATTTTCCGTGTCCGTCGTTGCTTCCGTGTGCAGGTAGAGTGTTCGAAGTTTTTCGCTCGAGGGCTGAAGCTGGTAGAGAAGTTCGCCGAATCCGTCCGGTTGACTTCGAACCGCGGCACTTACCCTTTCGGCGATTGCACGCTTCTTCTCGACTTCGCCAGCGCCCTCCGCCTGGAAATACGGGTCGAGCCGGTGAGACCCGATTTCGTCGACGATGCGGCTGACCTGGGCCTCGATGCGCTCGAGCTTTCGTTGCATCGACGCCACTTTGTCCAAGTATTGCGCGAGCCGTGTCATGCCCCCGTCATTCACCGTCAGCACGGCATCCCAGGCGTCTGCAGCGTCGCGCACATAGCGGCCAATGGAATGGTTTCCGACAAATATGGATTTTTGCCGTTGGAGGCGGCTTCGCTCGGCGTCGCTCAGGAACTCCAGTTCCTGCTCCTGCTCGTCCACGCGGAACGTGCTCCGCAGCATGCCCGGCTTGCGGACCAGAAAAACGTTTCTGAAGGGCTCGCCGCGAGACCAGTCATCCAGCCAATCGCAATGGGCGAAGCGCTCCAGCAGCGTAATGTGCATCATGTTGCTCCATTCCTGCTCCTGTTGGCTTGCGCTCTGGCCCGGCTTGGCCTCGAGGCGGCGGTCGAGCTGGGTGAGAACCCACACCAAGCCCGGGGGGTGTCCGGCGCGCTCTTCCGGTGTCCCGCCCTGGGTGCCATGAACCCAGGCCGATAGCACGGGTGCCAAAGTGGTCACTTCGATCTGAATATCGCATCGAGTACACATGAGGAGAACATTCATCTCCTGGTCTTCTGTGTAGCGCTCGAACAGATAGGCCACCTTGCCCCGCAAGAACAGTTGCGCGACCGGATCCTTGCCTTCACTCTTGGCCTGTTTCTCCACCTCTTCGAGTCGCGCGACGTTGAGGCGTCCGCGATAACCGGGAAAATCCAAAAGGTCCACATGCTCAAGCATGGAAGCGACCGGCTCGTTGGCCAGGGAGAACTCCATCTCCACCGTGAGCGCTGCGATCACGGCGCGCGGAATGCTGGCGGGGGAAAGAATCTCCGATCCGTTGATCGGAAGGACCTCCAGCGACGTACCCGTATCGGTGCATAAGCCATCCAACACGTCCACGTTCAGAATGCTGTCCCTGGACCACTCGTATGTGTCGCCGGACTCGCTGACCAGAGCCTCCAGCGGCGCATGAATCGTACTCGCATGGGATAGCTTCCGGAGTGCCGCGCTGAGGATCGAATAGGTGCGGGTAAATTCCTCGATTCCACCCCAAAGGATCGACAAGAGTCTGGCGCGCCCGTCCGGATCGAGACGCGGTGCCAGCTCGACCGCGCTCGGCCAGTACTCGGCGCGCAGGGGTGCCATAGACTTTTCGAAACGCTGTTCGAAGTAGTCCAGGAGATCGACCATGTCGTCCTCGGTGACGCCTCCCGCCGGATTGGGAAGGCGCTGTTTCTGCAGCGCGGCTATTTCGATTCGGATAGCATCCAAGTCCGGTTCCAGCTCGACTCGCTCACGGTCGAAATCGTGGAAGTAGCTGTTACCCAGCACCTTCGCCAAGTCGACTTCGGAGAAAATCGTCAACCGCACTGGAAAACCGCTGGGAGCG
>JBFGYN010000313.1:0-5040 GCA_041587415.1 Candidatus Competibacterales bacterium
AATCCGAATTCGTCCGCTCACCGGAGTGGACGTTTGGCACCCGGACGTCCGTGCGTACGAGGTCCTGGACGACTCCGGTGATCAACAGGCGCTGTTCTATCTCGACCTCTACGCCCGGCCCAAGAAGCGTGGCGGCGCCTGGATGGACGAGTGCCGCTGCCGGCGCGGAATCGCTGACGGCGTTCAGACCCCGGTGGCTTACCTGACGTGCAACTTTACGCCGCCAGTCGGCGATCGTGCCGCCCTGTTTACCCACAACGAAGTCACGACTCTTTTTCACGAGTTCGGGCACGGGCTTCATCATATGTTGACCCGCATAGACGTCGCCGGCGTGTCCGGTATCAACGGGGTGGAATGGGACGCGGTGGAGCTGCCGAGCCAATTCATGGAGAACTGGTGCTGGGAGCGCGCGGCGCTGGACATGATCTCCGGACATCACGAGACCGGGTTGCCCATGCCGGCACGCCTGCTCGAACGAATGCAAGCGGCGCGGAATTTTCAGGCCGCCATGACCATGGTGCGTCAGCTCGAGTTTGCGCTGTTCGATTTTGTCTTGCACAGGGACTACGACCCACAAGTGCCCGCTCGGGTGCTCGATACGTGGCACCGGGTACGGGAGCGGGTAGCCGTTGTTCCTGTGCCGGCCTTCAATCGGTTCCCGAATGCCTTCACCCACATATTTTCCGGCGGCTACGCGGCCGGGTACTACAGTTACAAGTGGGCCGAGGTCTTATCCGCGGACGCGTTTTCCGCGTTCGAGGAGAACGGAGTTTTTGACACGGCGACCGGCGAAGCGTTTCTTCATAACGTGCTGGAGGTGGGCGGATCCCGGGACGCAATGGAAAGCTTCATCGCGTTCCGCGGCCGCTCACCCAGCATCGACCCGCTGCTACGACATTCCGGAATCGAGACCCAGGCTGGATCGGGCTAACCCGAACGTTGCACCAGGACGCTTGCATTGGGGCAATTGGGTCAAGGAAAACAGTGATTCGTGCGTCTATTGGCCATTGACACTCCGTCACCGGGGTCGCTATCCGGTTTTTCGCGGGTTCTGGCTACCCATCTCGCGCGATCGCACGGCAAGTCGATGTCTCGCATCGACTCTTGCACGATCACACAAGCTGATCCGGCCCGTCCTCCGCGAAAATTCCGGATCCCGATGCAACGTCCGGGCTAACCGCAACGCTGGGCTTGGTAGGGAACTATGAGTCGATTTTCCATCGCCGTACCGCTTGCTCTGCTGTTCGCCCTTGCCGCAGTAAAGTCACCGGACCTCGCAATCGGGAAGCAAGACTCGCCTCAGGAGCTGAGCGAACCTGCTCCGGGCGCATTTCTCGTGGCGAAACGCGCATTGGCAGACCCAAGGTTTCGGGGCACGGTGATTCTGCTTCTCGAGCACGACGATGGTGGGTCACTCGGGGTTATCGTTAACCGAATAACGGGCATCTCCTTGGCCGAAGCCGTCCCCGAGTGGTCGCATCTCGACCGCAGGCGGCACTTTCTGTTCTTTGGCGGTCCAGTTCAGATGACGGGATTGTCTTATTTGGCGAGACGCGGAACGGGAGCCGGCGAGGCTCGATGGCACCTGGACGGGATACGTGGCGGATTCGATGCGACCGAGCTCCAGTGGCACCTTGAGCAGGATTTCGCGGTCGAAGATCTTCGCATATATTTCGGATACGCCGGATGGGGTCCGGGTCAGCTCGCGGCGGAGCTGGCGCGGGAGGACTGGTACTTGGCAGAGGCCGATCCCGACGACGTATTCCGTGCGGATCCTGCATCTCTCTGGAGGGAATTGATCGGTCGCCTGGATCCCCCCTGGATTTGATTGGAAAACCGGCGCCACGCTGCTGTATCCAATTCCGGACGAGCCCGCATCGCTCACCGGAAGAGGGTTGCCCATGACCCACTGTTTCCTGTCGATTTCTGAGTAAGCCATACAGTGCAATCGATTAGAGCGGAATTGAGCGGCCTGGTGAGCGATGCGGACTAGTTGTTGCTTGTCGGACACTCTCGAATCTGTGAAGTTTGTCACCATATAGAAGGTGACAAATCCGCAACAAAATTTTTGCTGACGTCGTATATATATACGCCTATGCTATGAGTCATGTAGCTCGCCTGCAACACTGCAATGGCGCGGTTGCTAAGCTAAGGAGTGTTTTGAGCCTCTATTCCAGCTCCTGACAAGGGGGCTTGCAGCGGAGAGTTTGCTGCAATCCGATCACCGATCGGGGCTGCGAGGGACCGTTTGGGATATTGCCGTCCTGTGGCCACCGGACCGATCCGGGGTCGCACAGGGATTGAAAACAGCCCTCAAAAGGGGCTGAGACTGGAGAAGTGAAGCATGATTGACCGACAAATCACCACCGATTCGTATGTGCAGCGCTACAACATGCTTGCGCTGGGCCGGACGAACGACGATCGTGATCGAATCCACTGGCCGAGCGAGGGCTGGGAGCAACTGCTGATTGCCGACGACGAGCGGGAGCGGGTACTGGACCGCGTCGCCGTACTGAGTGAGAACTGAGGGCGCTGGCAAGCGGTTGAGCAGGAGGATCGGCGGCCCGCGATTTTCGGGTTGCGAAGTCGCCATCCGGATTGTTGCGGCAGGTCGGTGCGTCACGCGAGAATTCGAGTCGTTCGGACTTGCCTCAGCTCCGACCCCTCCAAATGTCCGAAGCGGTGCGTCGCCGATCTTTGCCCTTGCGCCGCTCGGCCTTGCTGGTGTCGAAGCGGACGGCTTTGCGCCGGTCCTCCACGATGCGGCGTTCCCCATCGCGCATCTCGAGTCGATGTCTGAATAGGCACCGACAGACGCTGGCGTCGCATTCCGTCAGAGGAAGCTGCGGCGCTTCACGCGGGTCGAGTACACGACTTTCCAACGCCTTCGCCGCTGCGCAAGGCTGGGGTGTGTCCGTCATATCGAGGAGCACTCCGTGAAACTCCTCCGTATTTGCAACCACCGCCTCACTGCGATCCGTTGTCTTTTGGCTGAGCTCGCGAGTGATCTCGCGAGCTGGGGCGTTTCGCCGACGAACGGCGAAGCCGACCGCGATCCCGACGATTAGCGCCGCGGCAATCAAAAATCCGATACTCATTATACGCTTCGCTGTCCCTGGAAAGTGGTGTCCGGCAAGATGGTATCCCTGCACGCTCCGCCGAGTCACCCACGGAATCGCCGCTACGCCGACGGGGCCGTTCAGATTTCGTGGGTCGGATCAAGCGGCGACGCCTTGGATTCGGTACACCCGAATGCGTTCCCGAACTCCCTCGAGCAAGCAGGCTCTATTCCAAAGGCGCCCCCCGAGTACCAGATGGCCTACGCGCTCGCGTGCCACGACACTCTGCGGCGTAGCGCCTTGAGCGGTTCCGCAATCAGGAACGCGAGCTCGAGACTCTGGGATGCATTGAGGCGCGGATCACAGTGGGTGTGGTATCGATCGCCGAGTCTCTGCTCCGTGATCGCTTGGGCGCCGCCGGTGCACTCGGTCACGTCCTGGCCGGTCATCTCGAAATGCAGACCGCCCGGGTGCGTGCCCTCGGCCAGGTGGATGTCAAAGAAAGCTCTTACCTCGCTCATGATCCGATCGAACGGCCGTGTCTTGTATCCGGTCGCCGATTTCACCGTGTTGCCGTGCATGGGGTCGCAAGACCAGACCACCGATCTGCCTTCCCGTTGCACGGCCTTGACGAGCGGTGGCAGACGCTCGGCAATTCGGCCGGCGCTGAGGCGCGCAACAATCGTCAGGCGGCCCGGTTCGTTGTCCGGGTTGAGCACGTCAATCAGGCGAATCAGATCGCCTGGCTCCATGGTCGGGCCCGCTTTCACGGCAATCGGATTCGCAATGCCGCGCGCAAACTCCACGTGTGCGCCGTCCAGCTGGCGGGTGCGTTCCCCGATCCAGAGCATGTGTGCCGAGGTATCGTACCAGCGTCCGTTGTAGCCGTCCTGGCGGGTCAGCGCTTCCTCGTACATGAGCAGCAAGGCTTCGTGGGAGGTATAGAACTCCACTTCGCGGATCTGTGGTGCGGTGGCAGCGGTGATGCCACAGGCCTCCATGAAAGCGAGACAATCCCCGATACGGTCCGCCAGGTCTCGGTATTGCGCCCCTTGGGGGCTCGATTGCAGAAAATCGAGCATCCAACGATGGGCTTGGTGCAGGTCTGCAAAGCCGCCGTGCGCGAACGCACGCAGGAGATTGAGTGTGGCCGCGGCCTGAGAGTAGGCACGAAGCTGGCGCTCCGGGTCCGGTCTCCGTGCGTCCGGCTGGAATTCGATGGCGTTGACGATGTCGCCCCGATAGCTGGGCAGCGTCACGCCCGCCTTGGTCTCCGTGGCTTCGCTTCGGGGCTTGGCAAACTGCCCGGCCAGCCGCCCGACCTTGATTACCGGGCACGCGGCCGCGAAGGTGAGCGCGACCGACATCTGCAGCAAGACGCGGAACGTGTCGCGCACATTCTCGGCGCTGAACTCGGCAAAACTTTCCGCGCAGTCGCCCCCCTGGAGCAGGAAAGCCCGGCCTTCGGTCACGGCGGCCAATTGCCGTTTCAGCGCTTCCACCTCGCCGCCAAAGACCAGCGGCGCCGACCGTCTCAGCCGTTCTTCCACCGCGGCGAGTTGATTCGGGTCCGGATACTCGGGTAGTTGCCTTGCTGGCCGATCTCTCCAGCTCGATGGGGTCCAGGGTCGGTTCATGGTCCTGCGATTCGTTGCCTCGGAGCACCATAGTCCATCACCGGCTCATGGAGCTCAAGCGACCGTGCCGCGGTGTCGAACCGCTGGCCTGCTCCGGTGCCGTTATGGTTCCGGGAGCGGAATGAATTCCGTCTCCCCAGGCACCTTGTCGAAACGCCCATCCTTCCAGTCGCGTTTGGCGTGCTCCAGGCGATCTTGCGAGCTGGAGACAAAGTTCCACCAGATGTGACGATCGCCCGTCAGCCGTTCCCCACCAAGAAGCATCAGATGGGACCCTTCGGTCGCATTGACCTCTGCCTCGCTCGAATCACGGAGAACGACGAGGTGGCCGGCGCCGATCGCTA
>JBFGYN010000314.1:0-5037 GCA_041587415.1 Candidatus Competibacterales bacterium
CAGCCATTGGTTCGGCAGCACGGGCAGAATGATGTTCTCCATCACCGCCTCGCGCAGGTGCTCGTGCTCGATGTCCGGGTCGTGCTGGGTCGATAGCACCACGGCGTCGATTCCAATGATGTTTCCGTCGTCGTAGCGAAACGTAATCTGACTCTTTGCGTCGGGCCGCAGCCACGGCAGGATGCGCTCTCGGCGCATTTCCGACTGGCGCTTCACCAGCTTGTGCGCAAAAAGGATTGGCGCCGGCATGAGCTCGTCGGTCTCGTTTGTGGCATATCCAAACATGAGGCCTTGGTCGCCAGCGCCCTGATTTTCCGGTATCTCACGGTCCACACCCTGATTGATGTCGCCCGATTGCTTACCGATCAAGTTCATCACGGCGCAGGTTTCACCGTCGAAGCCAACGTCGGAGCTGGTATACCCGATGTCGCAGATCGTCCTGCGCACCAGCTCCTCGAGATCGACCCACGCCGAAGTGGAGATCTCGCCCGCGACGATCACCGCGCCTGTTTTGACCATGGTCTCGCAAGCAACCCGCGCAAACTTGTCCTGCCGGATGATCGCGTCCAGGACGGCGTCGGAGATCTGATCCGCGATCTTGTCCGGATGGCCCTCTGAAACCGATTCAGAAGTGAAAAGGTAGCCTCTGCTCATTGAGTTGCCCGTAGAGTTTCCTGGTTTAGTCTGTGGGTTTCACATCAAGATGTGAGGTGGGTCACGCAGATGCGCGTAGCCCGCTCGCGGCTGTACGGCTCGGCGAGCCTGGCTCGAGCGTCCGGCGAGAGTGTGCTCTGGCCGGCGCCCCAGGGTGAACGCGAAATGTGATTCTGTCGTGTGGCGAGGGATTCTAACCGATTCGCCGCGTTTTCCGAATCGCCCTTTTCTGGCACGCAGCGCTCATTCGGCCTCCGGATGTGCGCACCGGCCAGCGAGGGCCGTGACGGAGGCAGAACGGTGGCTTCTGTTCGTTCCCGGGCATCAAGCATGGAATCTCGCCATAACTGGTGGGTGAAACGTAGGGAAACCCTGAACAATTCCATCCAGGAATTGCCAGGGGCCGGAAAGCGACAAGCGCGGTTTCCGCTTTCCTAGCGGAATCAACATGTTGCCATGTCGATTCCGGCGACACGCCCGTGTGTCGCAAGGAAACTCTGAATTACTCAGGGTTTCCTTGGCAATATCGGCCGTCCCGGTTGGACCCCTGCAATGTCGGCTTAGGCAGACGTCGATCGAATCAGAGTTTTTGGTGCGGCAAAAAACGTGGCTGTGCCGCCCGTCGCCATATGCCAACATGCGGCCACCGGCCGCTGGCAATTCCTGCACCGAATCGTTCAGTCGCTCCGGTGTTCTACCGAGAGCTTGCTCCGGGTGTGGGCCTGAACAAGAATAGGCACCACGTTTGGCCAAATCCCCATAATGCTTTCCCAAGAACGCGGACCAATTCGGTTGCCCAGGAGTGCCCAATGCCGACCCGAAGAGAACTGGCGAACGCCGTTCGTGCCCTGAGTATGGACGCGGTGCAGCGGGCAAAGTCCGGTCACCCCGGCGCGCCCATGGGCATGGCGGACATCGCCGAGGTGCTCTGGAATGACGTTCTGAGGCACAACCCGGCCAATCCCGGCTGGCCGGACCGTGATCGTTTCGTGCTTTCCAACGGTCACGGATCGATGCTCATCTACTCGCTGCTCCACCTATCGGGCTACGACCTGGATATCGATGACCTCAAGCAATTTCGTCAATTGCATTCGCGCACACCGGGTCATCCGGAGTACGGAATGACGCCGGGCATCGAAACCACCACCGGCCCACTGGGACAGGGCCTCACCAATGCGGTGGGAATGGCAATGGCGGAGAAGATACTGGCGGAGCGATTCAATCGGAGTGGTCACAGCATCGTCGATCACCATACCTACGCCTTCCTCGGGGATGGCTGCCTGATGGAAGGCATCTCCCACGAGGCCTGTTCCCTGGCCGGAACGCTCGGTCTCGGCAAGCTGATTTGCGTCTACGATGACAACGGCATCTCGATCGATGGTCGTGTGGAGGGTTGGTTCCAGGATGACACACCCGCGCGCTTTGCCGCGTACGGCTGGCAAGTGGTGCCTGCGGTCGACGGGCATGATGCCGAAGCCGTGCGCCGGGCCTTCGCCGAAGCACGTTCCGATCCAAAACGCCCGAGCCTCATCTGCTGCCAGACCACGATCGGCTATGGTGCCCCGAATCTGGCGGGCAGTCACGATTGCCACGGCGCGCCTCTCGGTGAGGATGAAGTGGCGGCGACCCGGGACAATCTCGGGTGGCATCACGCACCTTTCCACGTCCCGGACGACATTCGAGCCGCCTGGGATGCGCGGGATCGTGGCGCCGGGGTCGAGGATGAATGGCGCGGCCGGCTGAGCGCCTACCGGGAGGCGCATCCGGAGCTGGCGGCCGAATTCGAGCGGCGCATGAGCGGCGAGCTCCCCGCAGGCTTCTCCGGGCACGCCGACGACTACATTCGAGCCGCGCAGGACAAGTCTGCCACCGTCGCAACACGAAAAGCTTCCCAAAACGCGCTAAACGCCTACGGCCCAATTCTGCCCGAGCTCATCGGTGGGTCGGCCGATCTGACTGGGTCGAACAACACCAATTGGTCGGGTTCGAAAACCTGGGGCAGTGGTGCCGAAACCAACTACATTCACTTCGGGGTGCGCGAATTCGGCATGTCGGCGATTGCCAACGGCATCGCACTGCACGGCGGGTTCATTCCATACTCCGGCACATTTCTGGTTTTTTCGGACTACGCCCGCAACGCAGTGCGCATGTCCGCCCTCATGGGAATTCGAAACATTTTCGTGTACTCCCACGATTCCGTCGGACTCGGCGAAGATGGCCCCACCCATCAACCCGTCGAGCATGTTTCGTCTCTGCGTCTCATTCCCAACTTGACGATTTGGCGCCCCTGCGACGACGTCGAGACCGCCGCGGCGTGGCGTGCAGCCATTGAGCGACGCGACGGTCCCACGTGTTTGTTGCTTTCCCGCCAAGGGTTGCCGCCCCAGAGCCGGTCTGCGGACCAGTTGGCCCTCATTGCCCGCGGCGGATACGTGCTCGGGGATCGGGCTGCGGATCCCGAGGCGATCGTCGTCGCGACCGGGTCGGAAGTGTCGCTGGCGGTGGAGGCTGCCGCGCGACTGGAGGCGTGCGGGCGGCGCGTGCGGGTTGTCTCCATGCCTTCCGTGGAGGTGTTCGAAGCCCAGGACGCGGACTATCGCAATGCAGTGTTGCCACGCGACGTGACGGCTAGAGTTATCGTGGAGGCGGGCGTGACGCTCCTGTGGCATCGCTACGCCGGCCCACGCGGGCGAATACTGGGGATCGATCGCTTCGGCGAATCGGCGCCGGGAAGCGCCGTAATGAACGCGTTCGGATTCACGGCAGACGGCGTCGAAGCAGCCGTGCGCGAAGTGCTTGCCTGATCATTCGTGGTGCTTTACGCGCGCAGGAAACACTGCATGAGTCGGAGATTCGCCGCAAGGCGGAATCAGCAGTCGTCATGTGGATTTCAGCAGAGCACCCCGACTCCGCGGTGAGGCTCTAAGGTGATCGAAGATACCCAAAGGAGACTACATGTCTGTCATCAAGATGAGTGACTTGGATCTGGCGGGCAGGCGTGTCCTGATCCGAGAAGACTTGAACGTGCCCATCAAGGACGGGGAGGTCACCAGCGATGCTCGAATTCGAGCGTCTCTACCGACCCTTCGCCAGGCGCTGGAGGGCGGTGCGGGGGTCATCGTCATGTCCCACCTTGGTCGTCCCACCGAAGGTGTGTACGCCGAGGAGTTCTCCATGGCACCCGTGGCGGCACGGCTCGGTGAGTTGCTCGGTCTGGACGTGCCCGTCGCGAAAGACTGGTTGGACGGAGTCGACGTGGAACCGGGCCAGCTCGTGCTCGTCGAAAACGTGCGTTTCAATGTGGGTGAAAAGAAGGACGACGAATCCCTATCGCGAAAAATGGCCGCACTCTGCGATGTCTACGTCATGGATGCATTCGGCACGGCGCACCGCGCTCAAGCGTCCACCCATGGAGTGGGAAAGTACGCCCGCGTTGCATGCGCCGGACCGCTGTTGGCCATGGAGCTGGACGCCCTCACGCGCGCTCTCGATCGTCCCGCCAGGCCGGTGACGGCCATCGTCGGCGGGTCGAAGGTTTCCACCAAATTGACGGTCCTCGAGGCACTGTCCCGGCGTGTCGACCAGTTGATCGTGGGCGGAGGCATTGCCAATACGTTTCTCGCAGCGGCGGGCCACCCGGTTGGAAAGTCCCTGTACGAGGTCGATTTGGTGGACGAGGCAAAACGCCTCATTGAAGCGGCGCGCTCCGCCGGCAACGCCATCCCGCTCCCCAGTGACGTCGTGGTCGCCAAGGAATTTTCCGAGGACGCCGAGGCGACCACAAAGGGCGTCGACCGCGTTGCCGATGACGACATGATCCTCGACATTGGTCCGGATACCGCGGTGCGCTATGCGGAGCTGCTCCGGGAGGCCGGCACCATCGTCTGGAATGGCCCCGTTGGCGTGTTCGAGTTCGACCAATTCGGGTCGGGCACCGAGGCACTGGCGAAGGCCATAGCGGCTTCCAGCGCGTTCTCCATTGCCGGAGGCGGCGACACACTGGCGGCTGTCGACAAGTATGGCGTCGCCGAAGGCGTGTCCTACATCTCCACCGGCGGTGGGGCATTTCTGGAGTTTCTCGAGGGCAAGAAGCTGCCCGCTGTGGCGATGCTGGAAGAGCGCGCCCGCCGGGCCATTCTCTAGATTGCGGCCTGAACGCATCTCTCCGCGCCGCGCCAGGACGGCCGGTGCGCAGACTCGATCTCCGCCGCCACGACGACGCAACAGGCAACGTGGATTTTTCTGTGAATTCTTGCGTCTTCATGTGGCCCGCATGGTGAGAGTTCCCAGGGAATGCGCGTCGCTGCCGTCGAATCGCAATGGAGGCAAGCGTGCTTCGGCAAACTAAGATCGTCGCAACCCTGGGCCCTGCTTCCGATGGAC
>JBFGYN010000315.1:0-4986 GCA_041587415.1 Candidatus Competibacterales bacterium
ACGGAGCGGCAACGATCGGGTGCCTGCCTTTCGGGTCAGGCAACGCTTTGCTGGAATCGGATTACCCGATTTAACAATTGAAGGGCAGCAGGAGAATGCCGATGCGGTATTTGCACACGATGGTGCGCATCACCGATTTGGATACGTCCCTTGACTTCTACTGTGGGAAATTGGGGCTGGTGCAGGTCGACCGAAAGGACTTCGAGAAAGGTCGTTTCAGTCTGATTTTTCTTGCCGCACCAGACGATGAGGTGCGGGCTCGGAGCAATTACGCGCCGATGCTGGAGCTGACCTACAATTGGGACCGGGAGCAATACGGCAGCGGCCGCAACTTCGGGCATCTAGCCTTCCAGGTGGATGATATCTACTCCACATGCCAGCGTCTCAGGGACGCTGGCGTGACCATCAATCGACCGCCGCGGGACGGCCGAATGGCCTTCGTTCGAAGCCCGGACAACATCTCGATCGAACTGCTCCAAAGTGGTCAAGCCCTGGACCCGGAGGAGCCTTGGGTATCCATGCAAAACGTTGGCGAATGGTAGCCGAATCGTGCGCTCTTCGGCCTGATGTGAGCGACGAGCGCTCTACGCCTTCGTGCAGCGAAACTTGCCGTCCGAGCGGGGGCTCTGCCACAGGCCCGAAACCGCCCCCACGGATGACACATCAGCCCAGCTTGGCGCCGTTTGGCACTTCTTGATCAGGAATCGCCAGAACCACTGCTCCGTCTGGCCGAAAGAACCCGGTGAGGAGGAATTCCGACCGCATTGGACCGATTTGTTTGGGCGGAAAATTTACAACACCGACAATCTGCCTGCCCACGAGGGCATCAGGTTCGTAGAGGTCGACAATCTGTGCGCTTGATTTTCGGATACCGATACCGGGCCCGAAATCGGCTTTCACGACATAGGCAGGTTTGCGCGCTTCGGGAAATGCCCTGGCCTCGACGATGGTGCCCACGCGCAGCTCCACTTGCTCGAATTCTGCCCAGCTGATGGTTTTCACGTTTTCTCCGGGTAGGGTTACGGCTGCCCGTCAACCCGCACGGCCCTCCGGGTCAGCTAATGCATACCCCAGTGATGCTTTGTCGATGTTCGTCCGGAATCGCCAGAGCGCGGATTGTCACGGGCCGCGCACACCCGGTGATGGCACGTTCTCCGGCGGCCAAAAGGGAGCCGCCGCAGCCGCACGCTCATCCCAAGACCCGGGGAGCCATGTGGACTAACCACCGCTCCGAACCTCCTCCAGAGCGGCTCGATAACCATGTTCCATGGCGTCGGGGGCATCGATCGCGAGATTGAGATCTCGCAGCAGGCCGTCACTGATACCATAAATTGTCCCGTGCACGGCCAGCGACTGGCCACGATCCCAGGCATCGCGAACGATGGTGGTACGACAGACGTTGATGACTTGCTCAATGACGTTCAGCTCGCAGAACCGGTCGATCCGCACCGGCTCCTCGACAAATTCGCCCAGTAGCCCGACGTGCTTCTGGGCAACGTCCTGCACGTGCCGCAGCCAGTTGTCTATCAAGCCGAGCCGGTGACCGGCCAATGCGGATTTGACGCCGCCACAGCCGTAGTGTCCGCACACGATGATGTGCTTTACCCGAAGCACGTCAATGGCGTACTGCATGACTGAGAGACAATTCAGGTCGGAATGGACGACCACGTTGGCGACATTGCGATGAACAAACAACTCGCCCGGCATGAGTCCCACAATTTCGTTGGCCGGCACTCGGCTATCGGAACAACCGATCCACAAGTATTCCGGGCTTTGCTGCTCCGCGAGCTTCAAAAAAAACTCCGGATTCTCCTCCCGGATTCGTCGGGACCAGGCTCGGTTTTTCCCAAACAAGTCTTCCAGCACGCCTTCAAACCCCGCGGATTGTTTCAAGCCAAATTCTCCGGTAGCGCGCAATGGTTGGTCCGAACATCCGCATCATCCGCTCTCCGGATCCTGCGTACCGCGTTCCAGTCCAATTGCGCTATTTGGTATCACCAGACCACCCTCCCATGCTCCGGTACCGCGCCCGCACTTGGATTGCGCAACGCCACGTTACGATGCTCCGTCTAGCCTGGGTACAGGCGCACCTTTGGCGAACAAGTTCATGAGCTCGAATGCGACGGTTGCCGCGGCAAGGGAAGTCAATTCGGCATGGTCGTAGGCAGGGGCCACTTCCACAATGTCCGCCGACGCGATGTTCATGCCCGCAAATCCCCGCAACACGTTCACCAGCTCACGCGTGCTCATGCCGGCGATCTCCGGGGTCCCGGTCCCGGGCGCGTGGGCAGGATCGAGGACGTCTATGTCGATTGACAGGTACATCGGGTAATCCGCCACCCTGTCGCGAATCCGCGCCACCACGGCATCGATACCTTCAGTCTCGAATTCGTCGCAGTGAACGATCTTGAATCCAAGCTCCTCATCTTGTTGCAAGTCGTCGCGACTGTACAGCGGACCTCGGATTCCGACGTGCATTGAAGCGTGGTCCAAGAAGAGTCCCTCCTCGGCCGCGCGGCGAAATGGCGTACCGTGGGTAAACGGCGCCCCGAAATACGTATCCCACGTGTCCAAGTGAGCATCGAAATGGACCAGGGCCACCGGTCCCATGTGGTGATTCACGGCCCGCAGCAATGGAACGGCAATCGTGTGATCGCCGCCCAGACTGACCATGCCGCGCACTTCGCCGAGCAGATTCGTTGCGGCCGTCTGAATCTGTCCGATTGCCTCCTCGATATTGAACGGATTGCAGGCAACGTCTCCCGCATCGGCCACCTGCAGCGCCACGAACGGCTCCACGTCGTAGGCGGGATGGAATTGGGTCCGCAGGTGCCGGGATGCCTGTCTGATGCCCTGAGGCCCGAACCGGGCACCCGGGCGATAGCTGGTTCCGGCGTCGAACGGGACCCCGAGCACCGCCACGTCGCAGGACTCGACATCCCTCAATTCGGGCAATCGCGCGAAAGTGGAAGGGCCGGCGTAACGCGGCACGACCTTGCCACTGACCGGCTGAACAGGCGTATTCTCATCGGGCATGGCAATCTCCGAAAAAGTGTCCGTATGAACGAGGAAATCCGGCTCCGTGGAGATACGGAACGACTCGGGGGCCGCATCGGAATTCGTGAAGTCGGCGCGCCGCCGACTACCCGCTGATATAGCGCTCCAGCTGCTCGATGGTGAATTGTTGTTCGGCGATGATCGCCTTGACCAGATCTCCGATGGAAATGACTCCGAGCAACCGCCCCTGGTCCATGACCGGCAGATGCCGGACGCGCTTATCGGTCATCAGCGCCATGCACTCACCGACGGTCTGGCCGGGCTGGGCGTACACCACGCGTGAGGTCATTACATCACTTACCCGCGTCTTGCGGGAGGAGCGACCCTTGATAATGACTTTCCGCGCGTAATCGCGTTCTGAGATCACGCCAACGACGCGATCACCCTCCATCACCATGAGTGCGCCAACTTCCCGAGCAGCCATCATTTCGATTGCTTCGTATACCGATCGCTCGGGGCTGATCGACCAGATGTCGTGCCCCTTGTTGTCCAGCAACTCACGAGCCGTCTTCACGAGAATCTCCCGGGTCCTTCTTCCCGGCACCGACACCGAATCCGGCGCGACGCTCGGAACGTTACTCCCAGAAACTATGGCATAGGCAGCCGCAATTTCCAGCGTAAAGATGCTCGTTTCCGGCTAGTGCATCGCGCGCCGAGGAGACAGTCGCACGAAACCGAACATTTGCGTTACCCTTAACCCTGCTCAAGATCAGGGGGAGTGTGATGAACGGAAACTTGCTTTCGGTGGTAGTTGGATTTGCCGTTTGCGCCGGCGTCGCTCAGGCAGCGATGGCCGGGGAGGATATTGCCAAGAAGAGTGGCTGCTTTGCCTGCCATCAGGTCGATAACAAGCTAGTGGGACCAGCCTTCAAGGAGGTGGCGGCAAAATACGAGGGGGACGACTCAGCACGGGATATGCTGGTCACCAAAGTCAAGGAAGGCGGCTCAGGAAACTGGGGAGAAGTGCCAATGCCGCCAAACCCCGCAGTGCCAGACGATGACGTAATAGCCATAGTCGATTGGATATTGACTTTGTAGCCTGCGTTTGGCCGCCGAGCTAGCGCGCGTGGCAATTCCTGCGTGCAGGGTCGGGGCCGTGGCCAATGGTGTTACAGCAGTGCCGCCACGCCATGATCTTGGGGGCTGGGAATTGAGGCCGTTCCACCGAGACTCCGAGAGCCAGTGAGAATCCAGAATGTGTGCGTTTTGGGGGGCACGGGTTTCGTCGGCGGGCACTTGGTGGCGCGCTTGGCAGCGACGGGGCGGAGCGTTCGGGTACTGACTCGGCGCCGCGAGCGCCACAAGTCCCGTCTCGTATGCCCGACGGTGGATATCGAGGAAGCGAATGTATTCGATCCGGAATCGCTGGACCGAAATTTCTCCTCGGTGGACGCCGTTATCTTTCTTGCTGGAATTCTGAACGAATCACGCGACCAGACGTTCAAGCGGGTGCACGTCGACCTACCTCGCATGGTGTCGCAAGCCTGTGCCCGAAACGGTGTTCGCAGACTGCTGCACATGAGTGCTCTCAATGCGAGCGCGGACCGCGGCGCGAGCGAATACCTCCAAACCAAGGGAGAAGGCGAGGACGCTGCCCACCTGGTGAGCGGTGGCGTCGCGGTAACCAGTTTCCGTCCATCCGTGATATTCGGACCGGACGACAGTCTGTTCAATCGATTCGCCAGCATGCTGCGAATCAGTCCCGTATTGCCACTCGCCTGTCCACAGGCGCGATTCAAGCCTGTATACGTTGGCGACGTGGCCGACGCGTTCGTTACCGCTCTGGAGAACGCCGAAACGTTCGGAACGCGCCTCGAACTTTGTGGCCCGGAGGAGATCACCCTTGTTGAGCTGGTGAAGTACATTGCGCGTGAGGAGCTGGAGGAGGAGGGCGAGCAGGACGAGACGCTGGCCTGGGACAAGGACAAC
>JBFGYN010000316.1:0-4981 GCA_041587415.1 Candidatus Competibacterales bacterium
AAAATCGTCCCCGAAGCCAACGCCAAGCAGGACAGCATCCCCATCGCGGGTGAGCAGGAACCGCCAGGCCTCGATCAGGCCGTCACGCTGGTGATTCCACTGGAGAACGTCACGGCTGCTCAGCTGGTGCCCGTGCTGAGGCCGCTCGTTCCACCACAAGGGCATCTTGCCGCCTATGCACCCACCAATGTGCTGATCGTCTCGGATCGGGCGGCAAACGTGGACCGTCTGAAGAAAATCATCGAAAAGGTCGATCTCGCCAGCGAGGAAGACGTGGAAGTGGTCCGTCTTCAAAACGCCTCCGCCAGCGAGGTGGTGCGAATTCTGGGCACCCTTACCCAACGCACCGGTCAGCAGGGGGAGGTGACGTCGCAGGTGCGAACGGTTGCCGACGACCGCACCAACAGCATCATAATCAGTGGCGAACGGGCGTCGCGCATGCGCTACCGCGCCTTGATTGCCCACATGGACACGCCGCTCGAGTCCGTTGGAAATACCCACGTCATCTATTTGCGCTACGCAAAAGCCGCCGAACTCTTGCCGGTCCTTCAAGGGGTCAGTGCGATCGAGGTGGAGGCGCGCGGCGGAGAGGGCGCGCAGCCCGTCAGCCAGACTCGGGTCGACATTCAGGCGGACGAATCGACCAACGCCTTGGTCGTTACGGCGCCACCGGACACCATGCGCACACTGCGCCAAGTCGTAAGCCAGTTAGACATCCGGCGTGCCCAGGTGCTGGTGGAAGCCGTCGTTGCCGACATCACCTCGGATCGTGCCACCCAGCTCGGTGTGAGCTGGCTCGCGGAGCCCGAAGGCACATCGGGTCCCGTCGGCATTATCAATCTCGATGGCGCGCTGAACACGGCGCGCTCAATCCTGACGGGTCCGTTGTCGGCCGTTGCCGGCGATTTACCGGGCGGCGCATTCGCCGCCATCGGCGATCGCGACGGCAACAATCGATGGGCGGTACTTGTGCGAGCACTCGGCTCTGACAGTGACACCAATATTCTGTCGACGCCCACCCTGGTGACGCTCGACAACGAGGAAGCGGAAATCATCGTGGCCGAGAACGTGCCGTTCGTAACCGGGCAATTCACAGACACCGGCACATCGGACAGCTCCGTCAACCCATTTCAGACCATCGAGCGCCAGGATGTCGGCTTGACTTTGCGGGTCAAGCCGCAGATCAACGAGGGCAACAGCATCAAGCTGGAGATCACCCAGGAGGTCTCCCAGGTGCGTGATGCCCGTGCCGAGGACATCGGTGCCGCCGACATCGTCACCACCAAGCGCTCGATCAAGACTTCCGTGCTGGCAGAGGACGGGCAGGTCGTTGTCCTCGGCGGGCTCATCAGCGACCTGGTGCGACAGCTCGAAAGCAAGGTGCCGCTGCTCGGCGACATCCCTGGGATCGGCGCATTGTTCCGAGACCGTAACAATAGCAAGGTCAAGACCAATCTGATGATCTTTATCCGGCCGGTCATCATTCGTGAGCCTGCCTACGCGACCGCGCTCACGAATCGGAAATACTCCTTCATTCGCGAAGAACAGCTGCTCCAGCAACCCGCCGGCGGCATTCCGCTGCTCGGCGGGGCGCAAACGCCCGTCCTACCGCCGCTGGAGCAGGTGGAGAAAGACGATAGCCTGACCGCGATGTCGCGGCCCGAGCCGGCTGCGGTGACACCGAAATCCCAAACAGCACAACCGCCCAACCGCGGATGGCATTCCATGCAGGGACCATGATCGCAGACGGCATGAATACAGATCCGCCGGTCTCGGAAGGCAGTCCGGTCGGTCCGGGGTCTACGCGGCGGCCCTCGTACGCGTTCGCCAAGCGGCATGGCGTTCTCGTTCTGGGCGTCAGCGATACGGGGGCGGAAGTGCTGTTTTCCCCGACGGCAAGTCTCGACGCGTTGACCGAATTGAGGCGGTTCATGGACTGCCCCGTCCGACCACGGGCCGTGGACCAGGAAGAATTTGCGCGACATCTGCAGAAGATGTACGAGCGCGGCGGCGGGGCGGCGGAGACCATGGAGGATCTCGGTGAGGCGCTGGATTTGGGGCAGGTGGCAAGCCAGCTGTCTGAGCCGGAGGATCTGCTCGAATCCCAGGACGATGCCCCCATCATCCGACTCATCAACGCCCTACTTACCGAAGCGCTGAAAGAGAATGCCTCGGATGTGCACATCGAACCCTTCGAGGGCCGCCTCGCCGTACGCTTGCGGGTCGATGGCGTCCTCCGCGAGGTTTTGTCACCGCCAAAAGTCCTGGCGCCGCTGCTGGTCTCGAGGGTGAAGGTCATGGCCAACCTGGACATTGCCGAGCGCCGCCTGCCCCAGGACGGTCGAATCTCTTTGCGCATCGCCGGACGTCCCGTGGACGTCCGAGTCTCGACTATCCCCACGGGTCACGGTGAGCGCGTCGTGCTGCGTCTGCTTGACAAGGGTGAAGGCCAGCTCGACCTGGAGCATCTGGGCATGGACCCGGTCTCGCGGGACGAGTTGGACAATCTGATCCATCGTCCTCACGGGATCATTCTGGTGACCGGCCCTACCGGTTCGGGAAAAACGACCACCTTGTATGCGGCTCTGTCACGTCTCAACGACCATCAGCGCAACATGATGACCGTCGAAGATCCGATCGAGTACTACATGGACGGCATCAGCCAGACACAGGTCAACAGCAAAGTCGACATGAGCTTCGCGCGTGGTTTGCGCGCAATCCTGCGCCAAGACCCGGACGTGGTGATGGTTGGTGAGATACGCGACCTGGAAACCGTGGAGATCGCCATTCAGGCGAGTTTGACCGGTCACATGGTGCTTTCGACCCTGCACACGAACAGCGCGGTCGGTGCCATCACGCGCCTTCGGGACATGGGTGTGGAACCGTTCTTGCTCTCCTCGAGTCTGATCGGCGTATTGGCTCAGCGGCTCGTAAGACGTCTGTGTCCCGATTGCCGGCGCCCGTTCCATCCCACGGTGGAACAGTGCACGGCACTCGGATTCGTGCCGACGGACGACACGATGCTCCACGAGCCGGTCGGTTGTCCGAAGTGCAGTCACACGGGGTATCGGGGGCGCAGCGGCATCTTCGAGCTGGTGATTGTGGACGAGGACATGCGAACACTCATACACGACGGCGCGAGCGAGCAGGTCATGGAACGACGCGCCCGTACCCGCACACCGAGCATTCAGTATGACGGCAGGCAGAAGGTTCTCCAAGGACAGACCTCCCTGGAGGAAGTCCTGCGAGTCAGTCGTGAAGGGTAGCCCGACAGGGCTTGCCGAATCGCGGCAACAGATCGCCCCCGGCAAGGACTCACGACGAACCCCATCGACCGTTGAATCGAGAACGCGCGGTACGCATCTCCGATCTGTGCGCCGGCCGTGGTGCAGTCAGTGCCGCCACGGCCACTGGTCGACAATGATCACGGACCGCAACTGAATGGGCGCATTCGAATATTCCGCTCTCGATGCCAGCGGGCGCAGCCGCAAGGGCCACTTGGAAGCCGACACCGCGCGCCAGGTCCGTCAGCTGCTGCGCGAACAGGGGCTCACACCCCTCGATGTTCAAGAGGCCAGCGGCGGCACTCGATCCGGCGCGACCACGCGGGCCGGACGATTTTTCGGGCCACGCATCAGCGCCGCTGAGCTCGCCTTGATAACGCGACAGCTGGCCACGCTCATTCAGTCTGCCTTACCCGTGGAACAGGCCCTGAGGGCCGTTGCCAGTCAGGCCGATAAGTCCAAAACCCGTGGCTTGCTGATGGCGGTGCGGAGCCGAGTCATGGAAGGGCATTCTTTGGCGAGCGCCCTGGAAGAGCACTCGAGCGTGTTCCCCGAGTTGTACCGAGCCACTACGGCGGCGGGCGAGCAGTCCGGGCATCTGGACGTCGTCCTCGAGCGCCTGGCGGACTACACCGAAGCACGACAGCAAATGCGTCAGAAAATGACGCTGGCCCTACTCTATCCCGTCATTCTGACGACACTTGCCATAGTCGTGGTCATTGGCTTGCTCGCCTACGTGGTGCCACAGGTGGTCCAGGTTTTCGACAGCCTGGGGCAGGATCTTCCGCTGTTGACCACGTCACTGCTTGCGGTGAGTGGTTTTCTTCTGGAATACGGGTTGGTGCTGTTTTTGGGGATTGTGGTTCTCCTGGTTGTCTACGGAATGTTGATGCGCAGGCCCGGGTTTTGCCGCGCAGTTCACGGGCTCCAGCTTCGCCTGCCCTTGTCCGGGCGTTTGACGCGCGGCCTCAATACCGCGCGCTACACGCGCACGCTCAGCATTCTACTTGCGAGCAGCGTTCCGGTGTTGGAGGCGCTGCGAATCTCTGGTCAGGTCATATCGAAGATTCCCATGCGCGAAGCGGTCGAGCGAACAGCCGTCAAGGTGCGCGAGGGTGCAGAGCTTCACGCCTCCCTGTCGGAGAGCGGCTACTTCAGCCCCATGACCGTGCAGTTGATCGCTAGCGGCGAGGCAAGTGGCAACTTGGAACAAATGTTGGAGAGGGCAGCCATACAGCAGGAGCGGGAGACGGAAACCGTCATCCAAACATTGCTTGGTCTTTTCGAGCCTTTGCTCATTTTGACCATGGGGCTAGTGGTTCTGGTCATCGTTTTGGCGATTCTGCTGCCCATATTCGATCTCAACCAGCTGGTGCGGTGAGGCGACTTTAGTTCACGGAACCTTCGATCAATGAGCAAACACAGAAAACTCCCTTTGCAGCGCGGTTTTACCCTAATCGAAGTCATGGTCGTCGTCGCCATTCTCGGAATTCTTGCGGCCATCATCGTGCCAAGAATCATGGATCGCCCCGACGAAGCCCGGATCATCAAGGCAAAGCAGGACATCCGCGTCATCGAGAGCGCACTGCAGCTCTATCGACTCGACAATTTCGATTACCCCAGCACCGACCAAGGACTGGAAGCGCTCATCCAAGAACCAGCCGGCACACCCGAACCGAAAAACTGGAAATCCGGGG
>JBFGYN010000317.1:0-4973 GCA_041587415.1 Candidatus Competibacterales bacterium
GCCCGCCGAACAAGACCTGCTCCGAGCCGCCCGGCGTATCGGCTTCCGGGCGCGCGCAATCGATCTCACCTGGGGTCAGCTTTGTCAGGCGCCGCTGCCGATGGTCAGCCGACAGCGGGATGGCAGATTCGTCGTCGTGGTCCGGCTGGTGGAAGGCGACAGGCTCCTGATACACGACCCGCTGGAGCCCCGACCGCTCGTGTTGCCGCGGCAGGTATTCGAGCCGGCGTGGTCCGGCCGCGTGGTATTGCTCAAACGTCGGATCAAGTCGGGGTCGCAAGCGCGGTTCGGATTTGGCTGGTTCGTTCCGTCCCTGATCAAGTACCGGCGATTGCTGGGAGAGGTTCTGGTTGCCTCGTTCTTTGTCCAACTTTTCGCTCTCGTTACACCGTTGTTCTTCCAGGTTGTCATCGACAAGGTGCTCGCGCACCGCGGGATGACCACCCTCGATGTGCTGGCGATTGGCTTGCTCGGCGTTTCCCTGTTCGAAGTCGTGTTGGGAGGCTTGCGGGCCTACGTCCTCTCGCACACGACCAGTCGTGTCGACGTGGAGCTTGGGGCCAAGCTCTTCCGGCATTTGCTCGCACTACCGCTCGCCTATTTCCGCTCTCGCCGAGTGGGCGACAGCGTGGCGCGGGTGCGTGAGCTCGACAGCATTCGAAATTTCATTACCGGCTCGGCCCTGACGGTGCTGATCGACCTATCCTTCACGACCGTGTTTCTGGCCGTGCTTTTCTACTACAGCCCGACGCTTTCTTGGGTGGTTATCGGAACCATTCCCGCCTATGTGCTGTTATCGGCGCTGGTGACGCCCGTGCTCCGAGCACGTCTCAACGAAAAGTTCGCCCGCGGCGCGGAGAACCAGGCCTTTCTGGTGGAGTCGGTGACCGGCGTCGAAACACTGAAGAGCCTGGCCGTGGAGCCGCAAATGGAACGCCGCTGGGAGGAGCAGCTCGCGGCCCACGTCAGTGCGTCGTTCAGGGCCTCGAATCTCTCCAATATGGCAGGGCAGGTTGCCGGGTTCATCAACAAGGTCATGGTGGTTCTGATCCTCTGGATCGGGGCGCGGCTGGTCATGGAAGGCCAGTTGACGGTCGGCCAACTGATTGCCTTCAACATGCTGGCCGCAAGGGTGAGCGGTCCCGTGTTGCGCCTGGTCCAGCTTTGGCAAGACTTTCAGCAGGCCGACATCTCCATCCGTCGACTTGCCGACATCCTCAACACGCCGAGTGAGCAGGGCGTTCGGCTCGCCGGCACGCGCTTGCCTCGGATCGAGGGCCGCGTCACCTTCGAACACGTGAATTTTCGTTTTCGCCCCGATGGTCCGGAAGTGCTGACAGGACTCAACTTGGAATTGGGTCCAGGCCAATTGATCGGCGTGGTCGGCCGCTCGGGGTCTGGGAAGAGCACTTTGACGAAGCTTATCCAACGCCTCTACACGCCGGAGTCGGGACGTGTGCTGGTGGATGGCGCCGACATCGGCTTGCTTGACGCCGCCTGGCTCCGGCGTCAAATCGGTGTCGTCCTGCAAGACAACGTTCTCTTCAATCGTAGCGTTCGCGAAAACATCGCGCTCGCCGACCCCGGCTTGCCAATGGACAGGGTGATTCGAGCGGCCAGGCTCGCCGGTGCCCACGACTTCATAGTGAAATTGCCGGAAGGGTACGACACCGTCGTGGGCGAACAGGGGGCAACCCTGTCAGGCGGCCAGCGCCAGAGAATTGCGATTGCCAGGGCATTGATCACCAATCCGCGGATTCTGATTCTTGACGAGGCGACGAGCGCACTCGACTACGAATCCGAGGAGATACTGGAACGAAACATGTCCGCGATCCGCCGCGGCCGAACCGTGATCATCATTGCCCACAGGCTGTCGACGGTTCGAAAGGCAGACCGGATAGTGGTCATGGAAAGAGGCCGCATCATCGAGCAGGGAAGCCAAGTCGATCTGCTCGAGAGACATGGATTCTACGCGCGCATGCACGCACATCAGACGGGAGTCGTGGCATCACGCGCGTCCGATGGCCAGGAACAGAGCGGGTGATTCGAGAGCAGGGGGCTCCAGCGGACATCCGCAATTCGACGCTGCGGATTCCGGTCAAACCGCTGGCGACGGAGCGCGCGCTGCGCGCGTTCCTTCCGTCGGTGCTGGAGATTCAGGAGACACCGCCTTCACCGGCGGGCCGCGCGATACTCTGGGCCGTCGTCGCTTTGTTCGCCCTTGGCACCGTCTGGGCCTGCGTTGGGGAAATCGACATCGTTTCCGTTGCGCGGGGAAAGGTAATACCCGGCGACCGGGTCAAGGCGATTCAGGCGCTCGACATCGCAAAGGTCGAACACATCTATGTCCGCGAGGGACAGCGGGTGTCAGCCGGGGATCCCCTCATCAGGTTGGACGCGACAGCGGCTCGGGCCGATTCCATACGAATTGGAACGGAATTGCTGGCGGTGCGCCGGCAGCAACGCCGGCATGAGCGTTTCAGCGAGTTCCTTCGCAGCGCCCCGGGCCTATTACGGGAGCAAGCAACAGGCGCACTCTCGGAAGATCTTTTGCCCGACACGGATATCGCAGAGCGCAAACTCCTGCAACGTCAGATGCAGGAGTATCTGGCCGAACGTTCGGTTATGGCGAGTCGGATCGCGGCCAAGAGGTTCGAGAAGCGGCGCAGTGAGGCGCTGGTCGAACGATATCGGCGCACCCTTCCGCTCATTGACGAGCAGACTCGAGCCATGGCGCGGCTGCATCAGGAAAACCTTGCCTCGAGAACTCAGTACCTGGAATTGGAAAAGCAACGAATAGAACTGGAGTCGGAACTCCGGGCCGAACTTGCCCGGGTTGAAGAGCTCGAAGCGCTCATTCGCGAATCGGAAAGTGAGACCGTCCGCGTCGAGGCGAGCGCCCGCAAACAGAGTCTCGAGCAACAGGCACAACTCGCGCGTGATATCAGCGCGCTCCAGCAGGAACTCATCAAGGCCCAGAGACGGCTACAACGACAACTGCTCAATGCACCCGTTTCCGGAACCGTCCAACAGCTTCAGGCCCATACCATTGGCGGCGTCGTCCAGCCCGCGCAAGTGCTGATGCACATCGTGCCGGAAGACACGCCGCCGGAAATCGAGGCCCTGGTATTGAATCGTGATATCGGGTTCGTAGACGAGGGCCAGCTGGTCCAGGTCAAAGTCGATACCTTTGATTTCACGAAATACGGCGTCATCGAGGGTCGCCTGCAGCAGGTTTCCGAAGATGCCATTCCAACCGACGAGCTGGACCTGGCCTATTCGGTCAATGTTGCGATCGAACAGCACTGGATTCAGGTGGGCGCCAAGCGGGTCACGCTCTCTCCCGGCATGACGGTCTCCGTGGAAATACACACTGGCAAGCGCCGGCTGATCGAGTATTTGATGAGCCCCGTTCTGCGATACAGGGATGAAAGCATGAGGGAGCGGTAGCAGCACATTGACGCAAGCCTCCGCGTCGGAGTATCCGTAACCGCACGCGCCGAGCAGAGGCCCCCCTGCTGAGCGCTTTGTGTCTCGAGCGGACCCGAACCCATTGCAGAAGCCCTGGCAAGCGCCCCGGGCCCGGTAACGTCGCCCCGCAAGCAACTAAGTCACCAAAATCCAGTGATTTGGTCGCGAATTCTCACAAGTCCATTCGCCTGCTCCCGACGGATCTCTTTCTGAAGCCGACCGATTCCCGGTCGACGCGGGTAATCAGTACCCAGCTCCCAGGCACGAGTCGAAGCCGTGCACGGAGGGCGAGCAGGAGGATCATTCGATGGCTACGAAAGAGGAAATGCATCAACTCGTCGAGCAGCTGCGAGTCGAGATCGACGACATCGCGCAGGCTCACGGTGCGGCGGCCAACCTGCCGATGCCGGCGAAAAGCCTCGCGCAAATCGATCTCGACGAGGTGACCCGCCAATTCGAGCCGGAACGGATTGGCGACCAGACGATGGCACAGGTGGAGAGCCTGAGGCGCTGTCTCGAATGTATGTCCTGGACCGACTCGGACGATTCGGTACTTGCCGAGACCGACGGGAAATCCGATCTCGTACAGCAGGGTCGGGCGATCGGTGCCGCGGTCAACAGTATGCTGGGCGAGGCCTGGCAGATCGATCTCGAGCTTCGATCTGAGGTGGATACGCTCCGTCGCCGGATCGAAGAGGAGGGCGACTCGGAGGCCGGCGCGTACGCCGCTGAACAGAAGGCCGTCCTATTGGAGAAACTGCTGCTGTTGCTGTTAATTGCGCTGTTGCTCGAGGCGGCGAAGTTGTGTCTGCTCGAGGTCATCCGGCTTCTACGGATCAGTCGTCAGCTACTCGCTCTGGCCTACAACGCGCTCGTGAGAGCGGGTGGCGCATTGGAAACCGCGGTGCAGAACGCCCTCGCCAATGGAACACGAATCCCGGCTGGGACCAATCCCGCCCTGGATGGTCGATTGGCTCTCACGGTCGCCGACGAGTTGGCGCTGCAGACCGCTTTGGCGGGGTACCGGGCGCTTCGGCCGATTCGTGATGCCGCGGTTCGATTCTCGAATCAGGCACTGACCGACGCACTGGCTTTGCTCGGACGCTGTCTGGCGCTCCAGGAATTGGCTCGACGCTTGGCGGCGCGGTTCCTCCAGGTTGAAAAGAAGCTTCGAAAGCCACCGGTAGAGGCGTAACGCAAACGGAATCGGGGCGGTGTCGGTCACCCCACCGCCCCGACGCATTCGCGTGCGCGCGCGGATGTGCGACCACTGCGCACTTGGGGCTCGAGTTCTCCCCAGAGCAAACGCGTCGGCGGGCCAGGTTTGAGATGAGCGCGGCCGGCGTGTTTCGAATCATGCAAAATAAATGTTGCGCTGCACAATAGATGCTTGTATGATGACCCCATCGACTGAAATCTTTCACCTTAAAAACTTTCACAGGAGATTTTTTAATGAACAACCTACCCTTCAATGCCGAGACCTTCACCGCGCCGGCCGTCGC
>JBFGYN010000318.1:0-4955 GCA_041587415.1 Candidatus Competibacterales bacterium
AGCAACGCCTGATCCTTTTCGGGCTCGGGGTATTCCCACGGGGTGACACCTACTTCCTCCACCAGTTGGTCGATGGCGTCGACCGCAGTTTGCATTTGCTGGTGGCCGAACATGACGGCTTCGAGCATGACGTCCTCCGGCAGCTCGCTTGCCTCGGATTCCACCATCAGCACGGCGGCACGTGTCCCGGCAACCACCAGGTTCAGCTTTGATTCCTTGAGCTCGCTGAGCGTCGGGTTGAGCAAGAATTCACCATTCTTGTAGCCGACTCGGGCGGCGCCAATGGGGCCATTGAAAGGAATGCCAGAGAGCTTGAGCGCGGCGGATGCGCCAATCAGGGCTGGAATATCCGGGTCGATCTCCGTGTTGACGGAGATTACCGTGGCGATCACCTGGACTTCGTTCTTGAATCCTTTCGGGAACAGCGGCCGGATCGGACGGTCGATGAGACGCGAGGTCAGCGTCTCCTTTTCGGAAGGTCGACCTTCGCGACGGAAGAAGCCACCGGGGATTCGCCCGGCCGCGTAGGTGCGCTCCTGGTAATTCACGGTGAGCGGGAAGAAACCCTGACCAGGCTTCGCCTGCTTTACGCCGACTGCGGTTACCAGGACAGTCGTGTCGTCCATGCTGACGATGACGGCGCCGTCTGCCTGCCGGGCGACTTCGCCGGTTTCGATCGTTACGCTGTGATTGCCGTAACGGAAGCTTTTCTTTATGGGATTCACTGTTCGATTCCTAAGACAATTCGGGCAGGTGTGTCCTGCCGAGTGAAAGAACCCCGAATGACGCTCGCCACCTGCACCGAAGCGCAATCCTCGATTCGCATAGGGATTACCAGCCCGCCTGGCTGGACGCGAAGTCCAGGGCGCTGGAAACACCTATGCGAACCGAAGGCGAGGGCAGTTGATCGCATCAATCGGGGAATATTGGCGCGTCGAGCGCTGCTCGGACGACGCCTGGACGGTTATCGAGGACCACACGGCCGGCGCGCGGCCGTGCGCCCCGGCGATTCACTGCAGGGTCACCGGCTCCCGAACTTCCGGGATAGCGAGACTTTGCCATGTATCGCGTCGGGGCGTGCCTCAGCGACGCAACCCAAGATTGCCGATCAATGCTTTGTAACGCTCCTGATCCTTGCGCTTGAGATAGTCCAAGAGCTTTCTTCGCTTGTTCACCATCTGCAGCAGACCTCGTCGAGAATGGTGGTCTTGCCGATGCTTGGAGAAATGTTGTTGTAGATCGTTGATGCGATGGGTGAGCAGCGCCACTTGTACTTCCGGGGACCCGGTGTCCCCGGAAGCGCGCTTGTGCTCTTCTACTATCTGCGCTTTTTGCTCGTTGCTGAGCGCCATGTAAGATGACTCCTGATTACTTGGACACGTTGCGAAACGCGTATTCTACTCCGCCCCCAAAGACCACGATTGCGGCTTGGAGGTCCGTATCGACTGCATCGTGGGAATTAGATCCTGACGATGCGCCGGGGGGCGACACGACCATCGTCGATGATTTCCCCGACTCCCAAAAAACCGTTGTCCCATTCGTATAACCGTACCATGCCCCCGGTGGGAGCTCGTGGCACGAGAACTGGCTGCCCCTGCCGCACGTAGTAGGCGAGATCCGCGTTCAAGTGCACCTCCGGCCAATCCTTCAGCGCGGAATCCAGTTCGAGCAAGGTGGCATCCAAACCTGCTTCGCCGCTTGAAGCCAGGCCAGTCAAGGCGGGCAGCGTGACCATGCCGGACTCACCGTATGGTCCGACCTTGGTCCGGCGCAATGCCACCACGTGGGCACCGCAACCAATCGTCTCACCGATATCCTCGACCAGACTGCGCACGTACGTGCCCTTTGAACAGTGCACCGTAAGATCCAGTTCGGTGCCGTTCAGGGCCTCGAGCCGTAGCGCGTAAATCGACAGCGGACGGGCCTCGCGGTGGACCTGGATCCCTTCTCGGGCAAGCTCGTAGAGACGTCGCCCCTGGTGTTTCAACGCGGAATGCATGGGCGGAATCTGCTCGATTTCCCCCCGGAACGGCGCCAGTGCGGCTTCGACGTCGTCCGGTTCGAGCGCGGGAACTTCACGAATCGAGATTGTCTCGCCATCGGCGTCGCCGGTGTCGGTCTGCACACCGAGGCAACACCGCACGCGGTAGATCTTGTCGGCATTGAGAAGGAACCCGGAGAGCTTGGTCGCTTCGCCGAAGCAGATCGGCAACAAGCCACTCGCGAGCGGGTCGAGACTGCCCGTGTGCCCCGCCTTCGCGGCGCGGAACAGACGTTTCACGGCCTGTAGAGCTTGGTTCGATGTGTAACCAACCGGTTTGTCCAAAAGCAGGACGCCGTTCACCGGCCGGCCGCCTCGTCTGCGTCGACCCATCAAATCCCCTGTTCAATTCGAACTCAGTGCAAACAATTCGGCCGCCCGACTCCGCCCAGGGTGGCAGAGCCCAAGATTCATCAGTCTTCTGAGCGGTCGCCCATGTCCTCTTCGCCGCGCATCGCCCGGTGCGCCTCGTCCTCGGCCCGCGCCCGCTCTATCAGGGCGGATAAATGCGCGCCGCGCTCGATGGACTCGTCGTAGCGGAAATGCAATTGCGGGATCGCCCGCAAGTGCAATGCTCTGCCAAGCTCCCCCCGAAGGTAGCCGCCAACCGAATTCAAGTGCTCGACAACTTCCGAACGCAGCTCGGGATCGGTTCCGATCACGGTGACGAATACACGTGCGTGACCCAGATCGCGCGTCACGTCGACCGCGGTGATGGATACCAATGTCATGCGCGGATCGTCCAATCGATCACGAAGCAGCTCGGCAAGATCGCGCCTGATCTGCTCGCCAATTCTGCGTGTGCGCGCGTATTCCTTGGGCACCTGAAACTCCCACTCGCCTACAGCGTTCGGGCAACTTCCACTTTCTCGAATACTTCTATCTGGTCGCCGGCCTTGACGTCGTTGTAGTTGCGGACGCCAATTCCACACTCGAATCCCGCCCGCACCTCGTTCACGTCTTCCTTGAATCGCCGAAGCGACTCCAGCGCACCCTCGAAAATAACCACGTTGTCCCGCAGCACACGAATCGGATTGTGCCGTTTGACGACGCCTTCCACGATCATGCAGCCGGCCACGGCCCCCAGTTTTGGAACGCGAAAGACCTGTCGTACTTCTGCAAGACCGATGATTTGTTCCTTGAATTCCGGGGCGAGCAGTCCCGTTAGCGCCAGCTTGACCTCGTCGATGGCCTCGTAGATGACGCTGTAGTAATGGAGGTCGACGCCTTCCTCGGCGATCACTTTACGGGCCGCCGGGTCCGCCCGAACATTGAACCCGATCACGATTGCATTCGATGCAACCGCCAGGTTGGCGTCGGATTCGGTAATGCCGCCGACGCCCGAGGCAACGATGTTGACCTTTACCTCGTCCGTGGAGAGCTTCACGAGCGCGTCGGACAGGGCTTCGACCGAACCCTGAACGTCGGCCTTCAGAACGATGTTCAGGAGGTTGGCTTCGCCTTCACCCATGCGATCGAACAGGCCATCGAGCTTCGCCTTTTGCTCCTTGGCAAGCTTCACTTCACGGAACTTGCCCTGCCGGAACAAGGCGACTTCGCGCGCCTTGCGCTCGTCGGTGACCACCACGGCTTCGTCGCCCGCCTGAGGTGTCCCGGACAAGCCCACCACTTCCACGGGTATCGAGGGACCGGCTTCCTCCAACCGATTGCCGCGCTCGTCGAGCATCGTGCGAACCCGTCCGTGATGCAACCCACTGAGCAGAATGTCGCCCTTCTTGAGCACGCCACGCTGCACCAATATCGTCGCAACGGGACCCCGGCCCTTGTCCAGCCGAGATTCCAGGACGACACCTTTCGCAGGACCGGTGGCGACAGTCTTCAGTTCCAGAACCTCAGCCTGGACCAAAATCGAGTCCAAGAGCTCGTCGATGCCTTGCCCAGTCTTGGCCGACACAGGCACGAACATCGTGTCACCGCCCCAATCCTCCGGGATGACGTTTCGTTGGGCGAGCTCGTTCTTGACCCGATCCGGATCCGCATCGGACTTGTCGATCTTGTTTACCGCGACGATCATCGGCACACCCGCCGCACGGGAATGTTGAACCGCTTCAATCGTTTGAGGCATCACCCCGTCGTCTGCAGCAACCACGAGCACGACTATGTCCGTGACCTCGGCGCCGCGCGCCCGCATCGCCGTAAAGGCGGCGTGACCGGGCGTGTCCAGGAACGAAATGATGCCCTTGTCCGTTTCCACGTGGTAGGCGCCGATGTGCTGCGTGATGCCGCCCGCCTCGCCGCTGGCGACGCGCGTGCGCCGGATGTAGTCGAGCAGCGAGGTCTTGCCGTGATCCACGTGTCCCATGATGGTCACAACCGGTGCTCGCGTGACCTCTTCGCCGACCGATTCCGAATCGGCTGCAACCTCGTCCTCGAGGGCGCTCTCCTTCATGAGCTGATAGGTGTGGCCCATGTCTTCGATGACGAGTGCCGCCGTATCCTGGTCCAGCACCTGGTTGATCGTGACCATGGTGCCCATGCCCATTAGGGACTTGATCACCTCGGTGGCCTTGACGGACATCTTCTGCGCTAGCTCGGCGACGCTGATGGTCTCGGGCAGAATCACCTCGCGCACCACGGGCTCCGTGGGCAAGGTGAATCCGTGTCGGGCAGGCGGCTGAGCCGCTGCCCTGGCTCGCGCCTTGCGCGTTTTGACCGGACGTTCCTTCTTGCGCGAATCTTTGGATCGGCGTTCGTGCTCCAAGCGCTGAGCCGCTTCGGCCTCGCGACGAGCCTCCTCTCGGGCCTCGCGAGTCGCCACTTCCTGCTCGGATCTCCGACGCTCTTCCTCTTCGGCGAGTCGACGTGCGTTTTCCTCGTCCGCACGGCGTCGCTGCTCCTCATCCGCCAGGCGTCTGGTTTCGGATTCAACGTGACGCCGGGCATGATCCTCCGC
>JBFGYN010000319.1:0-4912 GCA_041587415.1 Candidatus Competibacterales bacterium
ATCCCGCGATCAAGTCGCGGAATGACGGGATGGTATCAGGTCTCTCGCCCTGTAAAGTAAGCAATCCTGCGACAATAGAAAACTGACCGATCAAAAGCCCCTTATTATTCGCCTGATCTTGCCAGGCGTTCAGCCTCGGTCTGCGGATCGAGGTCCAACTCGGGATGCAGTTCAACCAACCTTGCAAACAGGTTCTCCGCGCGGTCTATGTCTCCCGCCCTGGCCAGCTTCTCGGCTGCTATCCGGACACTGGGGTGGGCGGGCAGGTCGCGGCAGGTGCGCTCGTAAGGGATGTCCTCCGCGACGAACTGGTACCACTCGTCCAGCGTAAGATTGCGCCAAACCAGTCCGCAGACTCGATCTGATAATCCCGGCGTGGTTAGGTGCATTAATGGGTGGTCCATATCCCAGAGCAGGATTGAGCCGCCGGGGCTGCCGGAAGCCAGGGTCTTGCCGTCCGGGCTAAACGCCATTCCGTTTATCGGGGCTTCATGACCATAAAGGAGGGTCGGCGGCCTGCCTGGATCATCGACATCCCACAGCCGCACGCTGAGGTCGTAACTGACCGACGCGAGACGCTTGCCATCGGGGCTGAATCGCACGCGACGGACCACGCGCTCGTGTCCACGTAGAATCGTAGGTTGCGCGTCTGGCTCGGACAGGTCCCACAGCCGGATGGCGCCATTAAACCCGCTGGTTGCCAATGTCTTGCCATCGGGGCTGAAAGCCACCGACCAGGCCTTGACCTCGTCGGCCTGAAGTATCCTCCGGGATTCTTCTGGCTTCTTCGCGTCCAACAGGTGAACGGTTCCGTCCCAAGCCGCGATCGCCAGCGTCCCACCGTCGGGACTGAACGCAATTTCGCTGATCCAGGCCTCTGTCGCCAATCGCACCTCGTAAGGTTCGGCGGCAAGACGGGCGGTGTCCCAAAGACGCACCACACCATTGGTTCCTCCCGCGGCCAAGGTGTTGCCGTCGGGGCTGAACAGTGCCGTCCAGACCCAATTTTGCGCCCCACGCAAAATTGTAATCGAGGCGGGCGAATCCCCGAGCCGCCACAACTGGACGGTTTTATCCTGACTGCTCGATACCAGCGTATTGCCGTCCGGGTCGAAATTTGCAGATCCCACCCAGCCTTCGTGACCCTGAAGGATACTCTTTGGGGAAGCCAGGTCCCTCGAATCCCAGAGCTGAACGAACCCATCCCTTTGCGCGGCGGCCAGCATATTTCCGTCAGGGCTGTATTCGAGCGCAAGCGCACCGCGTTGCGCATCCAGGATGGTCGGCTCACCGCCGGGCGTCATATCCCACAATAGCAGGGCATTGGGTGCACCTCGCCTGCTGGAGGCGAGCCGTGTTCCATCCGGGCTGAACGCCAAATGCCAGACAGGGCCATTCGTCGACAACACCGCCAACGAAATTGCAGCGGGACCTTTCACATCCCATAACCGGATTCTGCTGTCTCTACCGCCGGAAGCCAGCGTTCGACCGTCCGGGCTGAATTCCAGCGAGGTGATGGGTTTCTCATGCCGACCCAGGATCACGGGAGGCGCTTCAGGATTGGCCAGACTCCATAGTCTCACGACGGCATCCCGGCCTCCGGATGCCAGCAGGTTTCCATCGGGACTGAACGCCACCGACTCGATCGAGTCTCTATGGCCGCGCAGTACGGCGACCGGCACCTTGGGATTGGCTGGGTCCCACAGCGTGATATTCCCATCGAGACCCCCCACAGACAGGATCCTGCCGTTCGGACTGAAGGCTACAGATCCCCACACCTCGTCGGCCTTCGATTCATCCGCGGATATATTCGCCAGGTGAACGGCAGTAGAGGCCGAATCCCAGCGGCGGAGCGTAATGTCACGATCGCCCCCCGCAGCCAGATACCGGCCGTCGGAGCTGAAAGCCAACGAAGCAACTCGACCTTCGTGACGTCCCAGAATTTCGGGTGGCGCGCCGGGCTTGTCGAGATCCCATCGCAGCAGCGACTTGTCGCCACTTTCGATTCTGAGCCCGCCGACCAGTGCCTCGCCGTCCGGACTGAACGCCAGTGCCCAGACATCCTCTCGATCAGGACCCAGCGGCAATTCGATGTAGTCACCGGGATTGGACACTTTCCATAAAAAGATTTTTTTGACGTCGCCGGAGTAGGCCGCAAACTGCGACCCGTCGGAACTGAAAGCGATACCGCCAGAACTACCGGAAAACGGATTGGCCGCGAAGTAAGGCGCGCTCAGAAGAGTGCGCAGGGTGCGTTCGGCCTGGTCTCTAAGGCGCCCCCGGTTCTGGCCGCTCAGCAGCTGGCCTTGACGGGCCAGCAAGAGGCTGCGTTCGTCCTCCCCGATCTCTTTCTGTTGCGGTGCCTGGATCAATAACAACTGGGCAATCGAGGCCAGGCGCTGACGCTCGGCCTCGGTCCGGGACTGGACCTCTGCTGCTGCCAAACGTTGGGCTTCGGTCCGTGCCAAGGCTTCCTGTTCGGCTAGACTCTCGGCTTTTTCGGCCTGGATCAGGGCGAAAACCGCGGCCATGAATGCAACCAGAAACACAGCCGCCAGCCCCAACATGGCCCGCCGCATTCGACTGGCCGAGCGGGTCTGCTCCTCGGCCAGTGCCTCGGCCTGGTTTAGCTCACGCTGGCGCACTTCCTCGCGTTCACGCTCGGCCCGCTCGAGCGCTTCCTTGCTGGCCCGAATCAACTCGGGCAGTGCCTCGCTGAAACCTAGCTCCGTGGCATCAGCGCTCGCCAGCCAGCGTTCGGCTTCAGGCAAAGCGGCGTCATCGAGCAACCCGCCCTTGCCTCGGCCAAGACGCTCCCACTCCGCCGCCTTGCTCTCGAGCCGCCGTCGCGCCTGCTCGGATTCGCGCCTCTGCTCCGTCCATTGCCGCAGCCGTCCCCAGCCAGTAATAAGCGATTCGTGTGCAATATCGACCACCGCACTTTCGCGATCACCGCCGCCCGCGCGCGTCAGTAGCCGATGATCGGTGAGGTGTTCAAGGGTGCGTTCGAAAAACGTCGAATCGTCCTCTGCGGCTCGCAACGCCGATAAAGGTTGCTGGCGCCGGGTGTCGGCACGTCCCTCGCCGAACTGTACCAGGCGCAGAAACGTGCGGCGCGCGATTGCCTGTTGCTCGGGGGTAAGCTCGGCGAGCGTCGCGTCTGCCTTCAAGGCAATCGCGGCCGCAAGCCCGCTCGCAGCCGGATCCCGACTGAGCCGCTCGTAGGCGACGAGTGAGAGCATCCGACCGTCCATCTCGTCCCAGAGCTGACGCATAGTCTCCTGTAACAGCGGGAGCACACCGGGTTCGTCCGCTGCGTCGGCCAGCAGTCGATCAACCAGGCTCTGCTCGATCCGCACGCCGACATCCGCAGCTGGTCGAACAATCGCCTCGCGCAGCGCGTCACCGCGAAGTGGCGCCACTTCCACACGCTGGCTTGCGTCCACTGGCCAAAGGTACGAGTTCATGAGATCGGGGTAGAAGTCGGCTCGTAATGTAAGCACCAGCGCGAGGTTTTCCCGCGTGCGTAGACCCTGCAGTGCGCCAATGAAGCGCGCCGCCTCCTCTCGCGCGGCCTGGGCGAAGGTTTCTTCAAACTGGTCGACAAACAGCAGTAATCTTTGAGCGGGCGGGTGCGCACCCAGCAGGTGTTGAACGCTTTCGAGATCGGGGCCACCGGCAGTAGGCTCGGTGCCGAATATGCGCCCGAGTTCCGCGCTCGGCGTGGAGCCAGGACGCATCCGACGCACCAGCCAGAAATCGTCGGCGAAGTAGCGGCTGCGCTTCAGTTCTGGCAACAATCCGGCCTGTACCAGCGAGGATTTACCGGAGCCGGAAGGCCCGATTACCATCATAAAGCGCTGATGGCGAAGCAACCCCACCATCTGCTCGATTTGCGCCGCGCGGCCGTGAAAATGCGACGCGTCTTCGGGCTGAAACGGCACCATACCGGGATAGGGGCAAGGCAGGCGTCCGGTCTCCTCGACGAACTCTTTCTGCGGCAACACCCGGTAGGCACGTACTGGGTCGACGATGTTCTTGACCTCGCGTTCCCCGAGAAATTCATAGCCCACCGCAAGCTTTCGACCAACCGCAGTGCGCACCGCCTCCGACACGCAGATACCACCGGGCTCCGCCAGCGTTTCCAGGCGGGCGGCGACGTTGACACCGTCACCGTAGATATCCCCCCGATCTTCGATAACGTCACCTAGATTGACCCCGATACGGAAAAGGACTTTTCTCGAATCCGGCAGATCCTCGTTGCGGGTCTCGAGCTCGGTCTGAATAGCGACCGCCGCCAATAGTGCGTCGACCACCGCATCGAATTTCGCCAGCACCGCATCACCCGCATAATGCATCACCCGGCCACGATGAGATTCGATAAGTTCTGAAAGCAGATCCAGAAAGTCGGTCAGAGTGCGGTGGGTAGCATCCTCGTCATCTCCAGTCAGTCGAGAATAACCGGCGACATCGGCGTACAAAATTGCAGCGAGTTTGCGGTGAAGGCGTTCTGACACTGGCATTGACCTTCATGATTTCGGACAGCATCAAGGATACTATCGCGGAATTCCACGAGATGCGAGAACGTGCCTCTCCATGGCTGATTTTGGGCCCGCGCCTTTTCCGACTGTTGATTGCTTCGGGTCGTTAGCCTGCACTGAACCTAATAAGTCGGGCGCCGGATTTGTAAAATTTTTAAGGTTTCGATCCAGTTCGAGCGTTGCAACTAGCAGCGGTTTTGACCGATCATGCCTCTAATTTGATCCTTTCAGGAGGTTGGCCATGCAACAAGACCAGCGAGGCTATACGGTCGCCACCGACAACCCCGACGCGGTCGCCGCGCTCGACGATGCGATCACGAGCTACGTGCGCTTCCGCACCGACATTATGCCGAACCTCGACCGGGCGATTA
>JBFGYN010000320.1:0-4908 GCA_041587415.1 Candidatus Competibacterales bacterium
GATGCCGCTCGTATTCACGATGCCATCGGGTCCGCGGTCTCCGACTGCGAATACGTGCTCGGTTGTTCCGCCCGGCCACGCACCCTGGGGTGGCCGATGTTGAGCCCTCGGCAGGCGTGTCGAATCGCCTTGACGCGGGCCGCGGATGAACGGGTGGCAATCTTGTTTGGGCGCGAGCGCTCTGGGCTCGATAACCGAGAGTTGGAGGAGTGCAATGCACTGGTCCAAATTCCGGCAAGTGCCGAGTACAGTTCGTTGAATCTGGCGGCCGCCGTTCAGGTCATTGCCTACGAATTGCGGGTGCAGTCGATTTCCGGCGTCGAGTCGAATCTTGCTCTGCCTGCACCCGCACCCGCGCCGCGAGCGACAGCCGAGGAGCGGAACAGCCTATACGCCCATTTGGAGAGCGTGCTGATCAGAATAGGATTTCTCGACCCCGCCAAGCCACGTTTCGTGATGCGGCGTATCAAACGACTCATCAATCGATCCGATCTGGAACGATCCGAATTGAACATCCTTCGCGGAATTCTGACTGCCATTGAGCAAACGGAGCATTGGCGCTCCCCACCGGCCGGCCGGGTCTGAGTGCTGGCGCGTTCGTGGATGCTGCCGAGCACAACGATGAGAACGTCAACCGAAGCGGAAGCACACGCCGGGGCGGTCGCGGCATGTTTGGGTATGGATCGTCGTGCACCCCGTCGGTGCATCAGGGCACCGGCAGTGTCGGAGACTCGTGATGTGGTATAGCGAAAAGGTATTGGACCACTACCAGAACCCCCGCAACGTCGGCTCGTTCGACGAATTCGACAGGAACGTGGGCACGGGGTTGGTCGGGGCGCCGGCAAATGGCGCGCTGATGAAGCTGCAGATCACTGTAAACGAATCGGGGATTATCGAGGACGCGCGATTCAGGACCTACGGGTGCGGATCGGCGATTGCCTCCAGCTCATTGCTAACCGAGTGGGTGATGGGCAAGACGCTGGCAGAGGCACGTCGAATCACGGGCTCGGACATTGCCGGGGAGTTGGCGCTTCCGCCGGTCAAATTGCACTGCGCCTTGCTGGCAGAAGACGCACTGGAGGCAGCCATCGCCGACTACTGCCACAAGCACGAAAATCACGATGGACCCGGCGACGGGGAAACGTCCGCCCAGGTGGCCAACTGTCAGGGCACGGCGGCTCCGATCAACTCCACGAAAAGGCGTGACTGATCGGCATTGCTGCGCCCGCGTATGTTGACATGAAAGGAAGCATGCCGCCCAGGAATTGCTGCCGGCTCAATCAATCCCGCTCAGCGATTCGGTCGAGCAGATATTGGGTCAACAGAGGTACCGGACGTCCCGTTGCGCCCTTCTTGTCGCCCGAGAGCCACGCGGTACCAGCGATGTCCAAATGCGCCCAGCGATACGATCGGGTGAATCGACTCAGAAAGCAAGCTGCCGTGATGGCCCCCGCGTAGGGGCCACAAATGTTCGCCATATCCGCGAAGTTGCTCTTCAGCTGATCCTGATACTCGTCCCACAATGGAAGTTCCCAAACCTGGTCCGCTGCGGTTCTGCCCGCTGTCACGAGATCGTTGGCCAACGGTGGGTGATTGCTGAAAAGCCCATGCGGATGTTTTCCGAGAGCCACGACGCAAGCGCCCGTCAGAGTCGCGACGTCGATGACGACTTCTGGCTGATATCGGTCCGCGTAGGTCAGTGCGTCGCAGAGAATCAAGCGGCCCTCTGCGTCCGTGTTGAGGATCTCGATTGTCTGCCCGGACCGACTCGTCACAATGTCGCCAGGTTTCGTTGCCCGCCCACCTGGCAAATTCTCGGTTGCTGGCACGATACCGGTGACGTTGATTGGAAGGTCCAGTTCGGCGCAGGCCCGCATTGTGCCAAACACGCTGGCCGCCCCGCACATATCAAATTTCATTTCGTCCATGTCTTTGCCCGGTTTCAGCGAGATGCCACCGCTGTCAAACGTCACTCCCTTGCCCACTAGGACGGTCGGCTTGGATTCGCCCCAATTGCGGTACTCCATGACAATGAGGCGAGGAGGCTGCTCACTTCCCTGTGCGACCGACAGTAGAGCGCCCATGCCTTCCTTGCGCATCAGTTTTTCGTCCAGGACGGTGGTCTCGAGTGCGGGAAACTCCCTGGCCAATTCCTGAGCACGTTCGGCCAAGTGCGTCGGCGTACATATGTTGCCTGGACGATTCGCCAAGTCCCGTGCCAGGCGCATGCCCGATGAAATGGCTGCGCCCTCGGCGGTGGCGCGATCTCCAACTGAAAGCTCGCGGCGGCTCGGAACACTGAACGTGATCTTCCGCAGAGGCCTTCGAGGCGACTCCTTTTCAGACTTGAGCTCGTCGAAACGATAGAGGGAATTCGCTGTTGACTCGACGGCATGACGAATTCTCCAGAGCAAATCGCGACCCTTGACGTTCAATTCGGTGAGATAGCTGACAGCCTCCGTGGCACCCGTGCCATTCAAAATTGACGCGGCATTCACCACCAGTTCGCGAAAGCGGCGGCCATCCAGGTCCCGTTCGCGTCCGCAGCCAATCAAAAGTACGCGGTCGGCCAGCACATTCGGAATCTGGTGGAGCAATAGGGATTCACCCACTTTTCCGTCCATGTCGCCGCGGCGTATCAAATTTGCAAGCAAACCGCCGCTGGCACTGTCCAGCTGCTCGCCCGCGTGTGACAGTCGGCGCGAATCGTATACGCCGGCCACTACGCAACCTGATCGCTGTTTCTCGGCATTGCCGCTCTTGACCGAAAATTCCATGGGTACCTGTCCTCAGCTGAATCGCAGTAGCAAAGCTCCAACTCGGTATCCCGTGAGTTACCTGGAGCTCGGATTTCGGGTGTTCGGATGAGCGTCGCGTCAGGCCACTCCCAGCGACCGCCGGTCACTCGATGGGTTCCGTCTCCGCCGACCCCCCCAAATTTGACGGTTGCACAAAGCCCTCCGGGCCATTTCGGCGAGCCGGCAGGGAAATCCGCGCTTTTCGCTCGGAATCAACCCGTTGCCACATCAATTCCGTCGGCACCTCCGTGTACCGCAGGGAAACTACGCGGAGAGGACGCATTCCCCCTGATCTCCACTGCGCACAGCGGAACGACTGTGGGAGCTTGGTGTGCGACGTCCATAACCCCGAGCAAGGATGACTTCCGATTCGCCCAAATTTCGTCCATGTTAGACCGAAACTCGGAAATTCACCATGATTCGCAATCCAATTATTTTTGGATCAATGGCTTATAGTTGGTATGTGAAAAGGATGGCGGCGACATTCGAATTCCGACATGCTAGTCGTCTTGATTTCCTGACCGGCCATTGCGGGACTCAATCGCCGAGAACGTTTTGGCCGTGTTCGGTTTTTGCTTGCACGTCGACGAACTGATCATGTTTACACGCATCGAGCGTTACTTGGCACGTGAGCTTGCGACGGTGTTCGGCGCGGTTCTGGTGGTTTTGAGCGCCGTCATGCTCAGCAATGTCCTGGCGAGACTCCTGCTCCGCGTGGCCGAAGGCCGAATGGCAACCGAAGCACTGCTCGTGATTCTTGGTCTTCAGCTTGTGAAGTCTCTGACCTTGATCGTGCCGTTCGCGGCCTTTCTCGCTTTCATGCTGACGCTCGGACGATTCTATCGCGACAGTGAAATGGCCGCGCTCATGGCCTGCGGAATTGGGCCGCTGCAACTCTATCGGGGCCTTTTCCTGTTTACCGTCCCGCTGTTTTTCGGACTCGCGTGGATCACAATATTCGGGGCACCGCGCGCCGCTGCTCTCAGTGCTGACCTGTCTCATCGCGCCGAGCAATTGGCTCAGGCGTCACTGGTCGTGCCCGGGCAGTTTCGCGAGATCGGAGATGGTAACGTTATCGCCTATACCGAGCGCGTCGAGGCGGATTCAGGAGAGCTTCGCGGAATCTTCATCCGCCTGCTCACCAACGATGTGCCGGATGCCATTTCCGCTGAGCGCGGACGCCAACATCGAGATCCGAACACTGGTGCGCGTTATATGCTGCTGGAAGCGGGTGAGCGTTACCAGGGCGTTCCCGGTACGCTCGACTACCGCATAACCCGCTTTGATCAATTTGCGTTGCTGATCGATGACGGTGGTGCAGACACCGATACGCTGCGACGCAGCCAGATGCCCCTCGGCCAGCTGATCGCATCCGGTGACCCGAAAGACTCTGCCGAGTTGCAGTGGCGAATCGGCGTGCCAGTCTCACTCGTCGTGCTCGTTCTTTTGGCTCTACCGCTCGCGCACGCGAGTCCCCGTGAGGGTCGCTATGCTCGGCTGGCGGCGGCCATTGCGCTGTTCGTGCTGTACGTCAATCTAATGGGAATCGGGAAAGCTTGGATGGAACAAGGCACAGCGCCGCTGCTTCTGGGGCTGTGGTGGGTGCATCTCGTGTTCGGAGCGCTCGCGACGGCACTTCTGTACCGGTTGCGCTGGCTGAAAATAGGTGTCGGGGTTTTCGAGCCGGCTGATAGCGGAGGCTAACGGCGGGCCATGCGTATTTTGGATCGCTACATATTCCGGTCCGTCATTGCCACCACGCTGTTGGCGCTCCTTGCAGTCGTGGCGCTCGACACATTGTTCATTTTCGTGGCGGAAGCCGACAAGATCGGCCGCGGACACTATGGCCTGGGCACCGTGCTGGTCTACATACTTTGGTCTTTGCCACAGAATGCCGTGGCCGCCATGCCGGCGGTCTTCCTCCTCGGTGGCCTGCTCGGATTGGGTGCGTTGGCGGTCGGGTCCGAGATCGTGGTGATCCGAGCGTCCGGTGTGTCGACTCTTCGAATCGTTTGGTCTGCGCTTCGCCCGGGAATCGTACTGAGCTTGATCGCCCTGCTGCTTGGCGAATTTGTCGCACCCGGGTTGGCACATCGTGCATCGGACATGC
>JBFGYN010000321.1:0-4897 GCA_041587415.1 Candidatus Competibacterales bacterium
CGGTTCTACGCTGACAAAGCCATCCTGGCTTTTTCAGCGGACGAGAAGCGAAAAGCGCGGTTTTCACTTCTCTCCCGGAATCAACACGTGCCGTGTCGCTTCCGGCGGCACGTCCGTGTGCCGCACGGGAACTCCGATCGGCCCGAAGTCCCCTCGGTTCTACGCTGACAAAGCCATCCTGGCTTTTTCAGCGGACGAGAAGCGAAAAGCGCGGTTTTCACTTCTCTCCCGGAATCAACACGTACCGTGTCGCTTCCAGCGGCACGTCCGTGTGCCGCACGGGAACTCCGGTCCGATCGGAGTCCCCTCGGTTCTACGCGGCCAAAGCCATCCTGGCTTTTTCAGCGGTCTAGGGCAGGTGTTCCCGCGCCAGGTACTCGTGTGACTGCATTTCTTTCAGTCGGCTCAGCGCCCGCTGATACTCGAATTTCAACTTTTCGCCCTGGTATAGGTCCGGTAGCGCCGCCGCACCGGACATGATCAACTTCACGTTCCGGTCATAGAATTCGTCCACGAGATTGAGAAAACGTCTGGCCTGGTTCTCGTTTTCCCAGGTCAGGACCGGCACGTTTGAAATCAACACAGTATGGAAACATCGTGCGATCTCGATGTAGTCCGCGGTCCCACGGGGTCCGTCGCAAATAGCCGGGAAGTCCAACCACACCACGCCGTCCGCGTGCCGTCGGGTCGGGATCTCACGGCCTTCGATTTCCAGGCTGACTCCTTCGTGGCCGGGTTCCGGTGCCACGTTTTCGAACGTCTCGAGCAGACTGCCGTCGGCATGACCGTTCAGTGGGTAGTGGTAGATCTCCGCCTGTTCCAGCTGCCGCAACCGGTAGTCGATTCCGCCGTCCACGTTCACCACACACATGTGCTTCTTGATCAGGTCGATTGCGGGCAGGAAGCGCGCCCGTTGCAGGCCGTCCCAGTAGAGGCGGTCCGGTGGAATGTTCGATGTGGCGATCATCGTCACGCCGTTGTCGAACATGGCGCGCAAGAGGCCGGCGAGTAACATGGCATCGGTAATGTCGGAGACGAAAAATTCGTCGAAGCAGATCACTTGCCATTGGTCTGCAAACCGGCGCCCAACGATCTGCAGCGGGTCCCTCTGCTCCTTCAGTTGCTTCAACTCCCAGTGGACCTTCTGCATGAATCGATGAAAATGGATTCGCTTCTTGCGTTCGATCGGAAGACTGTCGTGGAACGTATCCACCAGGTAGGTCTTGCCGCGGCCGACTCCACCCCAAAAATACAGCCCCTGGATCGAGGATGCCGGCTCCTGGGATCGAAACCGTCTACCGAGTCGGCCGAACAGCCCCGATGCGTCCGCTATGGGGGCAGGGCGCGATTCGGTGAGTTCACCGTAGACGCGCTCGAGGTGCCACACCGCCATTTCCTGTGCGGCATCGTGGGAAAAATCTTTCCGCTCCAAGTCGTGCTGGTAGCGCTGCAATGGCGTCATGAAGTCAACTCGGTAGTGCGATGCACAATTGCCTGAATTTCACCCGATTCCAGCGGATCGGGCAAGTGTGGTTCCGGACAGGGCCAAATACGAGTGTCGGGGACGTTTCGGCCAAATCGCAAGGGCCTGCTAGTATTCACCAATTCGCTGGGGCAGACGCCGGCCCCGAATTCGCACCGGCCAAAAGCCGGACAGGAGGCGAGGCTTGACGAGAAGAAAAATAGTCCTCGCGCTTGTCGTGTTGGTGTTGGTCTATCTCTTCTTTGCATTGGATCTGGCTGAATACTTCAGCCTGGATTTTTTCAAGTCACGGCAGGCAGAGTTCGATGCCTACTACGCCACGCATCCCGCCAAGACGGCGGCTTTATTCTTTCTGATATACGTGGCGGTGACCGGCTTGTCCCTGCCGGGGGCAACCATCCTGACACTGGTCGCAGGGGCCATTTTCGGGCTTTTCTGGGGGACAGTGCTCGTCTCCTTTGCATCGACCATCGGCGCAACCATTGCGTTTCTCGTGTCCCGGTTTCTGCTGCAGGATGTCGTGCAGAACCGGTTCGGGGAGAGCCTCAACACCATCAACGACGGCATCGAGAAAGACGGTGCCTTCTACTTGTTCACTCTTCGTCTAGTGCCCGCGTTCCCCTTTTTCGTCATCAATCTGGTGATGGGCCTGACCCCGATACGGACCGTCACGTTTGCCCTGGTCAGTCAGGTCGGCATGCTTGCCGGCACGGTCGTCTATGTGAACGCCGGCACACAGATCGCCCAGTTGGAGTCCCTGTCCGGGATCCTTTCGCCGGGCTTGATTGCCTCGTTCACGCTGCTCGGTATCTTCCCCCTCGTCGCGAAGAAGGCCGCCCAGTGGATCCGTGCCCACAAGGTACTGAAGCCTTTCGCGCGTCCACAGCGGTTCGACCGCGACGTCGTGGTCATCGGCGCCGGGTCGGGCGGTCTCGTTGCCGCCTACATCGCCGCGGCCGTGAAGGCGAAGGTGACGCTGGTGGAGAAGCACAAGATGGGCGGTGATTGCCTGAATACCGGCTGCGTGCCCTCGAAAGCACTGTTGCGAACGGCCAAATTCCTGCACCAGGCGAGGCGTTCACAGGAGCTGGGTATCGAGCGCGTGACCACGAACTTCGATTTTGCGGACGTGATGGACCGGGTGCAGCGGGTTATTCGCAGAATCGAGCCTCACGACTCGGTGGAGCGCTACACCAAGCTGGGGGTCGAGTGCGAGCTGGGCGAAGCCCGAATCGTGAGCCCCTACGAGGTGGAAGTGAACGGGCGGCTGCTGAGCACGCGCAATATCGTCGTCGCCACGGGCGGCCGGCCCTTCGTTCCGCCCATTCCGGGCATCGACGACGTGGGATACCTCACCTCCGATACCGTCTGGGACATTCGGGAACGGCCGGGACGCTTGATCGTGTTGGGCGGTGGCCCTATCGGCTGCGAGCTGGCACAGGCTTTCCAGCGTCTCGGCTGCCAGGTCGTACTCGTGGAAATGCTGCACAACATCTTGATCCGGGAGGATCAGGACGTCTCGGACCTCTTGGCGACGCAGTTGCGGGAGGAGGGTGTCGAGCTGCTGCTCAATCACAAGGCTGGGCAGTTTCGCCGCCTCGAGGACGAGCGCAAAATTCTGGTGTGCGAGCACGCCGGCAACGAAACGGAGGTGGAATTCGACCAGGTGATCGTTGCGGTTGGCCGCCGCGCCAACACCAGCGGCTACGGTCTCGAGGAATTGGGCGTCGACGTGCGTGACGATGGCACCCTCGAGGTCAACGAGTACATGCAAACCCGTTTCCCGAACATTCTTGCCTGCGGTGATGTCACCGGCCCTTACCAGTTCACGCACATGGCCTCTCACCAGGCCTGGTACGCTTCCGTCAATGGGTTGTTTGGCGACTTGAAACGGTTTCGGGCCGATTATTCCGTCGTGCCGTGGTGCACTTTCACCGATCCGGAAGTGGCTCGCGTCGGACTGAACGAGCTCGAAGCTCGGGAGAAGGGTGTGCGCTACGAGGTGACCCGATACGGCATCGACGACCTGGACCGGGCGATAGCGGACGGAGCGGCGCACGGCTTTGTCAAAGTGCTCACCGAGCCCGGAGACGACCGCATTCTCGGGTGCACGATCGTTGGCGAGCACGCCGGGGATCTGATCGCCGAATTCGTCGCTGCCATGCGCCACGGCTATGGGCTCGAAAAAATTCTCGCTACCATCCACATCTACCCGACATTGGCGGAAGCCAACAAATACGTAGCCGGCCAATGGAAACGGGACCACGCGCCTCAACAATTGCTCAGCTGGGTGGAGCGCTATCACGCCTGGCGGAGAAACGACCGGATCCGCTCCCGGTAGGCCCTCCCGCCGTCAGGTGCTGGCGGCGTCCGCGTCAACTGAGGTTGCTGATCCGTTCGCGCTCCCTCTCCGCGAATTGCTCCGGAATGTAGCGGCTCCAATCGCGGCGATCGTCGCCAAAAGCGATGAATGGCGGGTTGAGCAGCGAAGACTTGGTGTTGTAGCGCAACGGTCGCATCCAAATGTCCGTGAGCTGACCACCGGCTTCTTCCAGAATGCACTGGGCAGCGGCCGTATCCCACTCTGATGTGGGGCCGAGCCGCGGGTAGACGTCGATGGCGCCTTCGGCGATGAGGCACGACTTCAGGGCACTTCCTACGCCCACGTACTCGTAGTTGTCCAGGCGCCGCAGGAATGTCTGCAGCGTTTTCACGGCGTACGATCGACTTCCGGCGACCCGCACGGGCGTTTCGTCCAGCGGGCGGGTGTATATTTTTTGTCGTTTGGCCCCGTCGCCGGGGACCTTGAAGGCACCGCCATAGCGCCACGCACAGTACGAAATGGCGTGGACTGGGGCGTGGATCACTCCGAGCACCGGCTCGCCGTCGCGAATCAACGCCACATTGACCGTGAACTCCCCGCTGCGCCTGATGAATTCCCGCGTGCCGTCCAGAGGGTCGACCAGCCAGAACTGGTCCCACTGGCGACGACGAGCGAAGGGTATATGGCTGGATTCCTCGGAGAGGATCGGAATGTCCGGCGTCAACTTCGCCAGCCCGCGCTCGATGATCTTGTGGGCGGCGATGTCCGCTGCTGTGACTGGTGTGTCGTCTTGCTTCGAGCGAACGTCGTAGTCGTCGGTCTCGTAGATTTCCAGAATACGAGTGCCCGCCGCGAGCGCCAACTGCAGGACCGGGTCGATCAGCTTTGCCAATTCGATGGACATCACCTGGTGTCCCGTCCCATAAGTTCGTTACGATTCAGAGCGCCCAACATCCGCCAATGCAAGGCGCAGCAGTGAAGGCATAGCAAGCTCTGTCGAGCAGCTGCAACGCCGCAGTGGCGGATGTGGGGCGCTCCCGTCGGGCGGGGCGAGACGCGCCCATCCGCGGTGTTGGGCGGGCTCGCGTTAG
>JBFGYN010000322.1:0-4893 GCA_041587415.1 Candidatus Competibacterales bacterium
CCCCGTGTCATTGCACTTGCGTGGAAGCGTGGGCGAGAAGGGGAGAAGAATTCTGGCCGGCACGGCTAAGGTGGTCGTTACGATGATCTGTCAGCGATGCCTGGAGCCCGTCGCGTTGCAATTGTGTGCCGAATTTCGCCTCGCTTTGGTGGAGCACGAGAGCGACTTTACCGAGCTACCGGAACAACTGGATCCGCTGCTGGTCCCCAGGGGCAGCACTTGTGACTTGGTGTCCCTGATCGAAGACGAGTTTATCTTGGAGCTCCCGATCGTGCCGCGACATCCCGATTCATTTCGGTGCAGCGACGATCAATACCTCGACACGGACCGACCCGACGAGCGTCGGCCGTTTTCAGATCTGGGAGAAATCTGGGCCCAGGCGAAAAAACAGGAGTGAATGAAGAATGGCCGTCCAACAAAATCGAAAGACGCGCTCCAAGCGCGGCATGCGCCGATCCCATGACGGGCTGTCGCCCCCCGCGCTATCCACTGAGCCAACCACGGGTGAAACACACCGCCGCCATCACATCAGTCCAGACGGTTTCTACCGAGGCCGAAGAATCCTCGCCACGAAGGACGAAGACTGACCTCATCGTTCCCCCCTTTCCAATTCGCCCGGTTGACCTCGTTTTCCGGGCGTCGGGCCAGTGTCGTCACGGATTCCGTTCATGAGCAGAGAGATCACCATTGCCCTTGATGCCATGAGCGGTGACCATGGCCCGCAAGTGGTGGTGCGGGCCGCGATCGCTGCGCTCGAGCGGAATCGTGACTTGGCGCTGATCCTGGTCGGTCGCGAAGAAGCATTGCTCGCGGCCATGAAGGCTCGCAACGTATCGCCTTCCGAGCGGCTTCGCATCCATCATGCCGCACAGATCGTTGAAATGGACGAGCTTCCGTCTCAGGCCATGCGCATGAAGAAGGATTCGTCGATGCGGGTTGCGATTGACCTGGTGAAATCGGGCCAGGCCGGCGCGTGCGTGAGTGCAGGGAACACCGGGGCACTGATGGCAACCGCTCGTTTTGTCTTGAAAATGCTTCCGGGGATCGACCGACCCGCCATTTGTACGACACTCCCAGGTTTGCACGGCGCGACCCGAGTGCTGGACCTGGGTGCAAACGTGGACAGCAAGGCCGAACACCTGCTCGAGTTCGCAATAATGGGCTCGGCGCTCGCTTCTGCGGCCGACGATTTGCCAAGACCACGGGTCGGGCTGCTGAACATCGGCGCAGAAGAGATGAAAGGGAACGACCAGGTCCGCGAAGCTGCCCAGCTGCTCGCGGGAAGCGAATTGAACTATGCCGGCTTCGTCGAGGGAGCCGACATCTATTTGGGCGACGTGGATGTGGTGGTGTGCGACGGCTTCGTTGGTAACGTGGCACTGAAATCCAGCGAAGGTGTCGCCAGCATGATCCGCGAGTTGATTCGCGAAGAGTTCATGCGCAACCCGATCACTCGCCTGGCCGGTCTCATTGCCCTGCCTGTGTTGCACAGACTTCGACGTCGAATCGATCCGAGGCGTTACAATGGTGCGAGTCTCCTGGGTCTAAGTGGAATCGTCATCAAGAGCCACGGCGGTGCCGACGTTCTCGCATTCGGTCGAGCCATCGACGTCGCAGCCCTCGAAGTGACAAAAGACGTGCCGAAACTCATTTGTCGGCAGGTCGAAGCGACACTCGCGAAGAGGGAAGCGGTTTGAAATATTCGTGCATAACGGGCACCGGCGGGTACCTTCCGGACGAAATCATCTCGAATGCCGACTTGGAGCGGATGGTCGACACGTCCGATCAGTGGATACGGGAACGGTCCGGCATTCTTGAGCGCCGCCGAGCCGCGCCGGATCAAACCACCTGTGACCTGGCGGAGCAGGCGGCACGCCAAGCCCTGTCGGCCGCGGACGTGGAGCCGGGGGACGTGGACCTCATCGTATTGGCCACGACCACACCGGATCACGTCTTTCCCAGCACTGCGACAAAGCTCCAGGAGCGTCTTGGTGGATTTGGCCAACCGGCGTTCGACATCCAGGCGGTGTGTGCCGGCTTCATTTACGCGCTCGATGTGGCGGATCGTTATCTCCGCACCGGCGGCGCCACGAAAGCGCTCGTGGTGGGTGCAGAAACGTTCACGCGCATCATTGACTGGTCGGATCGCGCCACCTGCATTCTTTTCGGAGACGGGGCTGGCGCGGTGGTCCTCGAGAAAGCGGATGAGGCGGGAATCCTCGGCAGCTGCCTGAGGGCTGATGGGCGATATCGGGAGATGCTGTGGGTGCCAGGTGGGGTTTCCAAGCGCTATCCCGAGGAACCGAATGAACGCGCATTCGTGGAGATGCGCGGCAACGAAGTCTTCAAATGGGCCGTCAACAACCTGAGCAGGATCGTTGACGATGCGCTCGAACAACAAGGCTTGAGTCGCGACGACATCGATTGGTTGGTACCACATCAGGCGAACACTCGAATTCTGGCAGCTACGGCGCGCAAGCTCGGTTTGCCGATGGAGAAGGTCGTGGTTACGGTTGATCGGCACGGCAACACCTCCGCGGCCTCGGTTCCGCTTGCCTTGAACGAGGCGGTTCGAGACGGGCGAATTAAGCCTGGCGACTTGGTATTGATGGAGGCATTCGGAGGCGGATTCACCTGGGGCGCCAGCCTAGTTCGAATGTAGAAACGATTCCGGAAAGGTGCCCGGCAAACAACAAGGTCGAGGTTTCAATGGTTCTGGAAGGGGAAATTGCTCTCGTCACCGGGGCGACGCGTGGGATCGGGAGGGCCATCGCGTTGCAGCTGGGCGCATGCGGAGCGCACGTCGTGGGAACGGCTACCTCGGAGGCGGGCGCCGAGCGCATTGCAGCGACTCTGGGCGACGCTGGATTAAAGGGAACCGGATGCGTGTTGAACGTCACCGAACCCGGTGCCATCGAGACGCTGGTCAGGGACGTTGCCGAACAGTTTGCCCCGATTTCCATTCTTGTGAACAATGCCGGAATCACACAGGATAACTTGCTCGTCCGCATGACGGACGAGCAATGGGACGCCATTCTGGACACCAATCTCAGGGCCGTTTTCCAGTCCTGTCGAGCGGTCATGCGCGGCATGATGAAGGCGCGTCGCGGACGGGTCGTCAACATTGGCTCGGTAGTGGGAACGACCGGAAATCCTGGTCAGGCGAACTATGCTGCCGCCAAAGCGGGATTGGGCGGTTTTACCCGGTCGCTGGCTCAGGAAGTGGCCAGTCGCGGCATTACCGTCAACATGGTCGCGCCGGGGTTCATCGACACCGATATGACCAAAGCCCTCTCGGACAATCAGCGCAGCGAACTGGCAAAACACATCCCGGCGGGGCGCCTGGGGTCGCCCGATGACGTGGCGGCGGCGGTATCTTTTCTCGCATCGCCGCAGGCGGCCTATATCACCGGCCAGACCTTGCACGTCAACGGCGGCATGTTTATGGACTAGCCCGGACGTTGCATCGGGATCCGGGAAAAACCGGATAGCGTCCACGGTGACAGAGTGTCACTGGCTAATATAATCACAACTCACTGTTTTATTTAACGTAATGGCCCAAGTCAGAGCGTCCTGGTGCAACGTTCGGGCTAGCATCCATTTTCGTCTGATATTCACTTGCAAAACGTGTTTCGACTGGCCGCAGAGCGGTTGTAGATCGCGGTCGGGCTTTTACATACAATACCGGCGGCACCGTGCCGCGGTTATTCTGGGAGGAAACCAAAAACATGAGCAGTATTGAAGAGCGCGTAAAGAAGATCATCTGCGAGCAACTCGGCGTTAAAGAGGAGGACGCGCGTAACGAAGCCGCCTTCGTAGAGGATCTCGGCGCCGATTCTCTGGATACGGTAGAGTTGGTGATGGCGCTCGAAGAGGAATTCGAATGCGAGATTCCTGACGAAGACGCCGAGAAGATCACGACGGTGCAACAGGCCATCGATTACGTCGAAGCGCATTTGAAGAGTTGAGTGACTGGCGCGGGCCCGCGGCGAATCGCGCCGGCACAACCTGCCGCAGCCGTCTTGGGCGGCTGCGGCTCGTGCATTCAATCGATCGATCGCGGCGAGTTGATGGGCGGTCAAAAGATCACACAGCGAGGACACGCCATTGAGTAAGCGACGCGTGGTAGTGACCGGTCTGGGACATTTGTCGCCCGTCGGAAACACCGTGGCGGAAGGCTGGGAGAATATTCTTGCCGGCCGCAGCGGAATTGCACAGATCTCGCATTTCGATGCGTCGGAGATGCCTGTTCGCATATGCGGCGCGGTCAAGAATTTCGACGTCTCGGAATACTTGCCGCGTAAAGAAGCGCGAAAAATGGACGCGTTCATCCATTACGGGATGGCCGCCGCGATTCAGGCAGTGCGCGATGCGGGATTGGAGATCACCGATGAGAACGCCTATCGAGTTGGCATCTCCATTGGCTCCGGCATCGGGGGATTGCCGGGAATCGAAGAGGGCTACCACAGTTACTTGAAAGGTGGTGCGCGTAAGATCACCCCGTTCTTCGTGCCGCGCAGCATCATCAACATGATCTCCGGCCATCTGTCCATCATGTACGGCATCAAGGGACCGAATCTGGCCCTGGTAACCGCCTGTGCGACAGGCACCCATAGCATTGGGTCGGCGGCCAGAATGATTGCCTACGGTGAAGTGGATACGATGATCGCCGGCGGTGCCGAGATGGCGTCCACGCCCACCGGAATCGGCGGCTTCGCATCGGCAAGGGCGCTTTCGACCCGAAACGACGAACCGGAGCTCGCAAGCCGTCCCTGGGATCGGGACCGCGATGGATTCGTCCTTTCCGACGGGGCCGGTGTTGTGGTCCTTGAAGACTACGAGACGGCGAAAGCACGTGGCGCCAACATGTATGCCGAGCTGGTGGGGTTCGGC
>JBFGYN010000323.1:0-4878 GCA_041587415.1 Candidatus Competibacterales bacterium
GCGCAGCAACCGCATCGCGCTCAGCTCCGGATGGGCCTGCACCCGGGCCTTGAGGTAGTCCCGGTACGGGTCCAGCCGGCGTGGCCGCGGGGCGCGTGGGCCATACACCGGCGCTTGCAGCCCGGCGTTCAGGTACTTGCGAACCGTCTTGCGGTCCAGACCCATGTGCCGGGCGATGGCGGCAATCGACCAGCCGTCTCTATGTAATTGATGTATCACGAATAAATCCCCGATCTTGAGCACCCCGTCTCCCTGTCGTTTCCCGCAGTCACTGCCGCCGGCAGGCTTTCGGGAGTGCCCCGTGAAGGCAAGCCTTGTGGCCTGCCCTGATCAGGCGCCCAGGTGGGGATTTTTACTTCGGCACTTGTGGGGAGTTTTCAACCGGCACTGACAGCTGCGCTCGACCTTGTCCTTCGACTGCGGGCGTCGCGGTCGGCACAGCCGGGGCCGGAACCCACACTCGCCCGCCAGCGCCCACAGTGCGTCGTGGAAACGGTGGCGACCGCGGCCGTAGGCGTCACGGCCGGTGACCACCGTCTTCATGTTGTCGTACAGGATCTCGCGCGGCACTCCACCGAAGGCGGCGAACATCCGGCGGTGACACGCGAGCAGCGCCTCGGAGCGCATCGAGTCGACGTACTCGAGGTACAACCAGCGGCTGTAGCCCAGCACGCCGACGAAGGCGTAGACCTTACGTCGTCCCAGGCGGTACTCCGCCCAGTCCATCTGCGCCTGGTGCCCCGGCGCGGTCTCGTGGCGCACCAGCGGCGCGGGCGCTAGGCTCGCCAGGAACCGCCGCACCGTGCGCTCGCAACCGTCGTAGCCCATCGCCGCAACCTCCCGGTGCAGCACCGTCGCCGGCAACCGCACCGGCGCCGCCGCCGCCACCCGTCGGCGCAACCAGCCCTCGTAGGGCACCAGCTTGCGCGTGCGGCCCGGCCCCTGCTGCGGCGCAGCATCCAGCGCTTCTCCACGCAGGTACCTGCGCACCGTGTTGCTCGAGATCCCGAACTCCCTCGCGATCGCGCGAATCGACATGCCCCGCCGGGACAAAATCCTGATTTCCATGATGGCTTCCTTTGTCAGCATCGGGCCTTCCCCAGCCGAGGTCGGCCCCAGTGAAACAAAGGTGGGTCAGTTTTTTTGTCCGAAGTGGGTCAGTTTCCGGTGGCCGGTGACAGATCTATTCGGATACCGCGATCGAATGCGCCCTGGTCGTGAGGGCGGTGTTGCACCTCAGCCTGCGTGCGACACAGGGCTTCCCGCAGGACGTGCGGTTCCCGGGGCAGTTCCTGGACAGTGAGGTCGGGGGGTACTACAACTATCAGCGGTATTACGATCCGGCGACCGGGAGATACTTGACCTCGGATCCGATTGGCTTAGATGGGGGCATCAACACACACTCGTATGCGCTCGGCAATCCACTCACTTGGTTTGACCCGGACGGGCTGACCGCAACGCGCGATTGCAGGAGAAATCCGAGAACATGTGGACGGCCGATTTTCGAAGGTGGAAATGCAGTTCATCAGAGGCCGGCTCGTTGCCTTACGCCACGCGCTGCGCGTCGCCAAGTGATGAGGGATGCAGGGATACCTACAAGCCAGCAGCCGATCGCCCAGCAAAGTCCACGCATCGCAGGAAGTGGGACGCCAGTGGGTAGGCAATACACCTACGAAATCCCACGACCTGGTGGTGGAACCCAACGGCATTCCGTTCAGCACTCTCTCACCGACAGAGTCAAGGGGCATGGGCCACACTGGGAGGCCGGTCCAGTGAAATCAGGCCGTCGAGTTGACCCCGCTGGGAGACCTCGGCTGCAGGAGGGCGCCAAGAGGAAAGTTGAGGAGTGTGGTTTGTGTGAGTAGATCTCTGCGAGTGGCACGATGCCGGAATGCTCATTCTCGAGAGGGGGCGGGATTCCTCGCTCGGCTGTCAGCGGCAATTGACGCTGCTCCCGGAGCAGCGACTTTGTTGGATCCAGAAACAGCGATCGATCTCGAGGATGAACTGAAGAGACATGTTGATATCGGGCTTGATGCCGGTTCTCTAACTCGCGAGACGGGTCTGGATTTTCTTGAAGCTCAGGAGCGCTGGTCGCACGCATGCTCGTTAATGCCAAGCGAAGAGGTTTATCTCCAGCTTTCCTCTTTCCCTGAGTTTCCGGTCAAGGTAGCACTTGGTAAGTTGACCAACGCCTTATTCAGTCTCCATCGCCTGGAAAGTGACACGATTTGCGTCTCTTTATCGAAGATTAGTGATGGTGGCTTCGCCTGCGACTTCTTCCATGATCCTGAAGGAAGCGCCAAGTGCGAGTTTGATCGTTGGGGTCAGTGGCAGTAAGAGGAAGTCGTAGATACTGGTTGGCCTGCCATCGTAATCGTCGCTCGGCCGTCAAACCACGCCACCTTGTGCTATCTGTTTCTAGCGACGACCTGTTCGAACTGAGTTCTGCCCCCATTGACCTTCTTCTTTGAATATTCTACTTCCTCGGCGTCTGTCTCGGCGAGCAGCTGTTTGCGAAGAGCATGAAGCTTCCGATGCTGTCGGTTGGGAAGCATCAGCTCTCCATCCTTGACGATCACGCCGGTAATCTCGGTGACACCACCGCTGTAACGCTTCTCCTTGTGGTAGCGGAGGCCACAGCGATGGATCTGCCGCTTGACCGCCCAGATCACACGTTCCGGAACGCGAGGGCCGGATAGCGTCAGGTCATCCATGTACACCGTCAGGGTGCATCCTGCGCTCTCGGCGATCTGCCGCACCTCTTCCCACATGTCCATATGCGCGAAGTAGGACAGGACGGGGCTGAGCGGGCTGCCGGTGATCGAAGCGGCGATGTTCGGCGTTCGGTCAGATGGATTGGGGAGAAAACGATTGGCGCAGCGGCGTTTCGAGCAACCCTTGGCGGACTGTCAGTGGGGCGACTCGTCAGAGCCTTGCCGAGAACGCTGTATCTCGGTTCAAGGCGTTGGTTGGCGTGAAGCTCACGGCCCGAGGCTTCGAGAACCAGCGGGTCGAAGCGCTGGTCAAGTGTCGCGTGCTGAACCGGATGGCATCGCTCGGTCTGCCGATATCAGAGCGTGTTCTACAGGATTGATCCGTCCCGACCGAGAGAGCGGCCGGAACGACTGAGCTCCAATCGAGTTCCGCAACAACGCCCGCTACCGTGAAACCGGGGGAAGAAGTGCCCGAGTATCGCTTTGCACGTCACGGGGAAGTGTCGGGCAGCTCTGGCTACGGCCACGGCCCCGGCGCGATCCTGCTCAGCGCCGGCTGGGCCTACCCGCCCATCCTCCCGGACGTGTCCGTCGAGGCCGCGGCCGCCCCGCGCGACAACACCGCGACGGCGTGATCATCGCCCTTCAAACCCAAAGCGCGCTGAGCTCGAGGGCGAGCACCTCAAAAGGCGCAACGTGTACCGGGTCGTCACCACCATGCGTCGCAATCAACGTCCATCGCTTGTCGGTGAGCTCGAACGCTTCCAAAGTCTTCAGATCCGGATCTATGAGCCAAAGGTATGCAATACCCTCACGTGCATAGATGGCCATCTTGTCGACTCTGTCCATGCGAGCCGTCGACGGTGACAGGATTTCGCACACCCAGTCGGGCGCCAGCTCGAACCAGCCCGCTTCCGGAATCTCCGGCATGCGTTCTCGTCGCCAGCCGGCAAGATCCGGAACGAGCACATCATCCCCAAGATGAAGCTCTGGTTCGTCAAGAATCCACCAGCCACCGGGACCTCCCCGCCCACGCTGGAAGGGCCCGGAGAGCTCGGCGCCGAGCGCCGAACTGGCGACTAGGTGACGCGGTCTGGGCCTCGGGTGGGTCCGCAGCTGCCCGTTGACGATTTCTGCAACGAGATGAGCGGGCACCGCGAGAAGGTCTTCGTAGGTGGCGGGACGAGGTACTGGGGTGCTCATCAAGCCGTTCTTCGGGAATAAGAAGAATTATCTCATGACCTGCCAAGACGCGGAGGAATGTCGACGGCAATGCAAGTGCGCTTGAGATAGAGCTGCGAATCACGCGACACGACGCAGTTCGCGTTCGACGGTTGGCCGGAGTGCTTCGCGTAGGCCCCGTTCGGTCACCAGGTCGACGCGCCGTCCGAGAGCATCCTCGAGGAGGAGCTTGACGTCCATGTACTGGTCGAATGTCGCCGGACCTTTGAAGGCCACGAGGATGTCGATATCGCTGTCGTCCCGTTTTTCCCCGCGGGCGACCGAGCCGAACAGGCCCAGAGAGGCGACGCCCAGTGCATCCAGTTCAGTTCGCTGCCCTCGGATTCGCTCGATGATCTGGTCGGCATTCATGGCCATGGCTCCCTAGCGAGGAATCATAGCAATCGCTGGTCCGCGCGGCGGTCGACGAGGGGATGGGGCCGGGTGCTCGGGCCTGGCACGGGGTACAAAAAAAGGGACACTCACACGGCGGGCTTATGTTCGCTAATACGCACGTATGTAACGTAAGTCGCTCTAATTGATAAATTTCTGCGTTGCGCTCTGTTCGTTCCCGAAACGCAGTGAACGCTTTTGAAACAGAATGTTACGCATTTAGTTCCTGCCTTTTTAATCAGGTGGTCGCAGGCTCGATTCCTGCACGGCGCACCAATAAAAACAGATAGTTACGACGATTTCGGCCTCTCGAAAAATCCCAGAATAGCCCCTGTGGGGCGATGTTGTGTAAATCGGCCGCGACCACCTGCGCACGAGTTAGATTCCTCCCATGCGCAGATCCGACTTCATCTTCAAGTACCGGGTCCGGAACTGGTCCGAGTACAACAAGGCGCTGATCGCCCGCGGTAGCTTGACCCTGTGGGTTGACGAGCAGGCGATGTCCACCTGGCGCCAGCGAGGGGGTCCTCGGGACCGTGGTCGCCCC
>JBFGYN010000324.1:0-4822 GCA_041587415.1 Candidatus Competibacterales bacterium
GCGACATTTCCGGCAATTTTCACCGGGTCGTGGAGACCATTCGACGTGCGCGAGACGACCTTGGCGCTCATGTCGTCGTGTTTCCGGAACTGACGCTCACCGGCTATCCGCCCGAAGATCTACTCTTGCGGCCGGAATTCATTGACCGCGTTGCGCGATCCGTCTCCGAGTTGCTGCCGCAGGTCCGAGGAATCGACGTCGTACTGGGACACCCGATGCGCAACGGGTCGGTGCTCCACAACACCGCATCGGTTATCGCGAATGGCCAAATTGTCGCGCAATACAGCAAGCAATTGCTCCCCAACTACGCCGTTTTTGACGAGAAGCGCTATTTCCAGCCGGGAACGCAGCCATGCGTCGTGGCAATGCGCGGCGTGAAAGTGGGTCTGACGATCTGTGAGGACATATGGGAGCCTCATGCGGTCCGGCAAGCGGTCGATGCCGGCGCCGAATTGGTGCTCAATCTCAACGCTTCACCCTACGACACCGGCAAGGACCGACTCCGCCAGGAAGTAGTCCGGGCTCGAGCTCGGGAAGTCAGGCGTCCGCTCATCTATGTCAATCTGATTGGTGGTCAGGACGAGCTGGTTTTCGATGGAGGCTCCCAGGTGGTGGACTCCGACGGTTGTGTCGTGCAGCGCTCCCGATTCTTCGAGGAAAGTCTCGATGTGGTGGACTTGGACACTTCAAGAGGCACCGTGCACCCCGTCGGTGGGAGCATCGAGCAGCCCCCGGAGCCACCGGAAAGCATATATCGGGCGGTGGAGTTGGGCGTCAGGGACTATGTGAACAAGAATGGTTTCGAGGGGGCGGTGCTGGGTCTGTCCGGCGGAATCGATTCCGCGCTCACGCTCGCGATCGCCGCAGACGCATTGGGTGCCGCGAACGTGCAGGCGGTGCTGATGCCGTCGCGCTACACGTCAAGCATGAGCATCACCGACGCTCAAGCTCAGTGTCGCGTTCTCGGTGTTGAATTCCGGCTGCTACCGATTGAGCAGCCGTTCGACGCGTTTCTAAAGACCTTGAGCCCCCTGTTCGCGAACCTGCCCCTCGATACCACCGAAGAAAACATACAGGCGCGCTGCCGTGGCGTCCTCCTCATGGCCATTTCGAACAAGTTTCGGCGCCTTGTTCTCTCCACCAGCAACAAGAGCGAGACCGCGGTTGGCTACGCGACTTTGTATGGCGACATGGCCGGCGGGTTCGCGCCAATCAAGGACGTGCCGAAGACTATGGTCTATCGCCTGGCGCGATTTCGGAATTCGATTTCCCCGGTGATTCCCCAGCGAGTCATGGAGCGCCCTCCGTCCGCCGAATTGCGTCCCGACCAAAAAGACGAGGACAACTTGCCGCCTTATGATGTGCTGGACCCGATTCTGAGCCAATACGTGGAACAGGATCGGTCGGTAGAGGAAATCGTCGCGCAAGGTTTCCCCCGGGATGTCGTGGAGCGCATTGCGCGCCTGGTCATCGTCAACGAATACAAGCGCCGCCAAGCGGCGCCTGGCGTGCGCATAACGCCGCGCGCCTTCGGCCGGGACCGGCGTTACCCGATTACTTCCGGGTTCAAGTTCTGAGTCCGTGCCCGGGCATGCGCGCCTCGCGCCTGGTGTCCCCAAGCGGGAGCGCCCCGGTGCAATGCCCGGGCTATCGGTACCGGACGATTTCGTCGAGCCGCCGGCGTTTGCTGGGTCCCGGCAACTCGGCGGGATAGCCGACGGTGAGAATCGCGACGGGCTGGAGGTATGATTCCAGGTCCAGTGCGGACTGAACCAACGTCTCGTCGAATCGCCCGACCCACGCGCTGGCCATGCCGGCCGCTACACTGGCCAGTTGGGCGTAGGATGCCGCGATCGTTGCATCCTGGACGGCGAACAGTTGTGCGCCCCGGTGACCATACTCGATCTCGGACCGTTCCCGATCCGCGCAAAAAACCAGGCATATCGGGGCTTCGCCGATGAACGTCTGGCCGCCCGCCGCCGACATGAGTCGCGACCGTGTCGCGGCGTCCTGAACGACGACAATGCGATAGCTCTGGAGATCACCCGCCGAAGGTGCAGCGCAGGCTGCCTCGAGGATCGCATGAAGCTTTTGTTCCTCGACCGGCATATCCTCCTGGTAACGGCGCACCGAGTGGCGATTTCGCACGGTTTCGAAGAAGTCCCACATGGCGCCGCAGTCCGGTCCTCAGCCGCTCGCAAGCGCAGCGTTGAGATCCGAGAGGTGGCGCGATTCCGGATGATTGAGTTTCAGAACCCGAATTGCATCCTGGGCTAGGTCCCGCATGTCCAACGCGATGTAGGCGCGCGTCATGATCGCCAGAGCGTCCTCGGCGGCGGGAGCGCGAGAGTAGTTCTCCAAAACATAGCGCCCTCGATTCGCGGCCGCCACGTAAGCGCCGCGCCGCATGTAAAAATCGGCGACGTGAATTTCGTACTCGGCCAGACTGTTGCGAAGAAATGCCATCCGTTGTCGCGCGTCATCGGAATACTTGCTATCGGGAAATCGCTCCACCAGGGCGGAGAAGTCCTGGAAAGACTGCAGCCCCGCACCCCGGTCCGTCTTGGTTGGATCGCGGGGAAGGACTCGGTCCAGTAGGCCGGCGGTCCGATCGAAGTTGGCGCGTCCCTTCAGATAATAGGCGTAGTCGACAAACGGATGCCGCGGGTACGTCCGAATGAATCGGTCGAGCGTGGCGATGGCCGAATCGGGTTCGCCGAACTTGTAGTACGCGTACCCCATATCGAGATAGGCTTGCTGAGCGTAGCGCCCGAACGGGTAGCGGCCCTGCAGGATCTCGAAGTAACGAATCGCCTGATCGTAGTCCGACTCGTTGAGCGCCTCTTTCGCTTGCGTGTACAGTTTGTTCGCTGACCAGCCTTCCGTTTCGTCCCGGATTTCGGGGAGCAGGAAGCACCCGGGCAGCACGAGCAGGGCCAACAATATGATGAACAACGACACTTGCAGCTTCGGCAAACGCACCTGTGCCTCGGAATCAGTGGGTGTTTACGGGTGAGGAAGTATAGCCCAAACGACAGTCGGGCCGAACGTATTGCATCGAGCCGATGTTCGCCGGTGGTATCCCCCCCGGATTCGACAACCCGACCGTTGCCCGGACCGGATTTTCCGCCTGCGCTGGCGCGAGCCGTCGTTGACGATGCCGTTCGCGGCTACTGTCAGGAGCGCCGTGCTCGGATTCCTGCTTTCACGGCGCGAATGTACGGCTTCCGTGGAAGTCTGCGCTTACACCGGAGCGCAATCGGCTGGGACATCCTTCGTGCACCGGTAAACGTCTTGATGGTATTGCCGGCCGCGGTGGTGCTCGCCGTTTCGGGGCTACTGACAGTCTCCGGTGCACGGCAGGCGGCCAATCGCTTGCGCGACCGCCGCCTGTTTCTTCCAACTCGTGTTGGGCGGGAACTGGAGTGGGCGCTCTATACCGAGTTTCTGGAACTGCCCTATCGGCGAGGCGGCCGCGCCAGTGATCGAGATGCTTTGGCGGAAAGAATACTCGCGGATCCGCGCGTCGCGGGGCCTTTGGGCGCGGCGTACGCTGCTTTGGGTTCCCGGATCCACGACCCCGTGGCGCGGGAGCGGATCGATTCAGCTCTTGCCGCCTACGGCGGCTCGCGTGCCGCGGCAGCCGATCTGTCGAACGCGTTTGCGATGATGGGGATCGGTGCCCTTGCATTCAAGAAGCTGACACCCGGAGCAATTTCTCTGGGGCCGGCCCTGGCCGGTGCGCTCACTCAACAGGCGGCGGTCGCCGCATTCCCACTCGGCGCGTCCTTCGGCAGTATCTGGTACGGCGTGTTTCCGGCGAAACCATCTGCGCTAGCCCTCGTTGGCAGCACAGGAGGCATGATAGTGGTTGCTTCCCTGTGCGCGGCCTTTGCGGGCGTTCTCGCCGATCCGCTACAACGACGATTGGGATTGCACCAGCGCCGGCTGCGGCGCCTGGTGGACACGATGGAGAGGAATCTCAGCGGCGACGACGATGCCCGGCTCATTGTTCGCGATCACTACGTAAGTCGCCTCCTGGACCTCTTCGACGTGACTCGCGCGATCCTCAGGAGCGTGCACGGCTAGCCCGTGGAAATCCAGTGAGCGCAGATATTCCGCAACAACTGGTCCGCCATGTACCCCGTGCGCTTGCGGGGCTGCGTCTCGATCAGGCCATGAGCGAGTTGTTTGACGAGTATTCGCGCAACCGAATCCAGCAATGGATCCGGGATGGCCATGTCACGGTCGACGGCAGAATCTTCAGGCCAAGGGACCGTGTCGCGGGTGGCGAGGAGGTGTGCCTGGAACTCGCTGCCGAGCGCAAGACCTGTGTCGTCGCCCAGGAGATTCCACTGGCGCTGATCTACGAGGACGAGGACCTGCTGGTATTGAACAAGCCGGCTGGCTTAGTCGTCCACCCTGCAGCGGGTAATCCGGACGGCACGCTTCTCAACGCGCTTTTACATCGATTTCCGGAATTGAGCGCACTGCCAAGGGGTGGGCTCGTACACAGATTGGACAAGGATACGAGCGGTATTCTCGTGGTCGCGCGCAGTCTGAGAGCTCACACGTCTCTCGTTGCACAGCTCCAAGACAGGAGCATGTCGCGCATTTACATGGCGGTCGTCAACCGTGTTGTCACGGCGGGCGGGCGGGTGGATGCGCCGATCGGACGCCACCCGGTGGATCGTAAGCGGATGGCAGTCGTCAGGTCGGGAAAACCCGCAATCACCCATTATCGGGTAGTCCAGCGCTATCGTATGCATACGGCGCTCGAATTGCGGTTGGAATCGGGCCGAACCCACCAGATCCGGGTGCA
>JBFGYN010000325.1:0-4811 GCA_041587415.1 Candidatus Competibacterales bacterium
GCTGGATCGTATCGTTCGCCTTCATCTCGCATAAAATCGTGTTGGGCATTAACTTCCAGCCACTGGTAGTCAAGGCCAACGGATTGGAAATGCGCGTACATCTTTTGTCGACCCTCTTGGGGAACATGCGGATCTTGCTTGCCAAAAACCAATACCACCTCACAGGCGATGTCTTTTGCGCGGTTAAAGCTGTCGTTACCAGCCTCGCTGGGCAACGTACTGCTGTGAATATCCGTTGGGTACAAACAAAACGCCCCGCTAATACTCGGGTTGAGTGCAGCACGAAACGCCAGATGGCCGCCGATACACACGCCCATCGCCCCTACTTTTTTAGTACAGCACGATTGCTGGTGCAAATATTCGACGATTGCCTGGGTATCCGCATCATGGCTTTCCAGCGGCTTGGTAAACTTGTCCTGATTGCCTTTTTCTTTCCCAGCTTCGTCGTATCCCAGGACAGTTCCGATTGGATTCAGCTCATGAAATACTTCTGGCACAATCACGACAAAACCAAGCCCCGCGAGGAGATTTGCGCTGCGTGAAATGGGTGCGGTAATTTGGAAAATTTCGGAATAAAAAATGATACTTGGAAATCGACCCGCGGTATTGGGCCGATACACGAGGGCTTGCATTCCGCCCCTAGAGGTGTCGATTCGAACGAATTCGTTTTTAGTAATCATGATCTTCTCTAGTCAATCACTCTTCGGCCAATGGGCTTCCCCAGATCCATGGGGGTCATGGATCTTACCAGGGCAGGAATCTTGCGCAGATTGTGCGTGCAGGTGAAGAGCATGCTCGTCGCGCCGCCACCCGGACACTGGCGGTGACAGCGCCCGAGTTGAGCACCGATTTTCATGTGAAGGATTTCCAGGCCTGGCCATGTCATTTCTGGTCGATGCACCGGGTTTCGACCTGCTTCGCCTGGCACTGGCAAGTCGGTAGATCATGGCCACACCAAACAGGTTTCGAGGCTACATCGAGGCATTTTCAGACGACGCTCACGACGAGAGCGTATCAGAGGACTGGGTTCTTCAACCGTAGTAATCTTATCTTGTCGGCCCCAGGTGAACGGAACCCGCCCACCCCTGGGGGAGGTCGTTGTTCGCTCCGGCGGGGCTGCCGTCGGAATTCGTCATCACAAAATCCAACCGCTGGAGTATAACGAATGAGATTCATCTCGACCGCTCGGGCCGCACTGTCCGCACTGGCCCTGATTGGGGTTTGCATGAGCCCGTCCATGGCCTTCGAGCTGCAATGGTTTGGGCAGGCCGCCTTCAAGCTCTCGACTGAAAGCGGCAAAGTCATCGTCATCGATCCCTTCCTGCTCAAGAACCCGAAAACACCCGAGGATCTGAAGGACCTGGAGAAGTTGGGCAAGGTGGATCTGATCCTCGTCACGCACGGCCACTTCGATCATACCGCAGATGTACAGGCCCTGGCCGAGATGACCGGCGCCAAGGTTGGTATGAATGCCGACATGGGCAGCGTCTACACCAGTCTCGGCCTCTTGACCGACGAACAAGTCGTTCGCTGGAACAAGAGCGGCACCGTCACGCCGATCGGCGATAATATCAAGATCACCATGGTTCGCGCCGAGCACAGCTCAACGGTTGCGCATGACGGCGCGGTGCACAGCGGCGGCGAACCCGTTGGCTATGTGATCGAGTTGGAGAATGGTTACAAGATCTATCATTCCGGCGACACCGGCGTGTTCGGCGACATGAAGATGATCGGCGAGTACTACAAGCCAGACCTGGCGCTGGTATGCATTGGTGGCTGGTTCACCATGGGTCCGGAGGAGGCCGCCTACGCCATGGGCAGCTTGATGCAGCCGAAGGTGGTCGTGCCCATGCACTACGGAACGTTTCCGCCCTTGAAAGGCACGCCGGAGGAGCTGATCGACGCCCTGGGCGATTCTCCGGTGGAGGTAGTGGTCATGAAGCCGGGCGACACGCTAAGCAGATAAGCTCGCGGGCCGGATGGACGGCGCTGCGCGTCCGCCCTCGCTCCAGCGACGTGCGGCTGATGCCCAGTTGGCAATTTGGCGGCGGTCCGCGCAACGAGTTCTATGGGCCGGCCGCCAACGTGTCACGCCTGTGGCGACCTTCGTGGCGTGGGGGGAACGTCGCCCTTGGATGACGACGCCCCCCCTACAGCAAACCCGTGGTTCCCGGCTAGCTGCAATAGTTGGCGTTAATGAACGTGTCGAGCTCGTGGACATCCCAGACACCACACCAGTCTGCCTTGCCTGAAGAGGACAGGCTGCTGTGGTTCTCCATGATTTCCATTACTCGGTTCGCCATCTCGTAGCGGTCCTGATAGGTGGAGGCCGACACCAGGTCTGCCGCCCAGTAGTAAAGCAGGATGAAGTCTCGATCGGTGCTAAGCCGCGGGATGGAGCTCTGTGTCGAGCCGTTTACGGCAATTCCGTGATAAAACTTCCACATCGCCTGATGCACGACACTGCCCGCACTATATGGGCTCGGATCGCTCGCGCAGTAGAAGTCCGAGAGCTGATTCAGGCTGGCGTTGTCGATGTGTGGCCGCCCGCTCGTCTGGTTGTGCCGGTAATTGCGGTTCTGATTCGACGGTGCGTAGCCGGACCCGTAGTAGTCGTGCCAATAGGCCTGTGGCAGAGATCGGCCGGCTGCACCTTCGTGCAGGAATTTGAGCTGCTCACCAGCGGAGCAATTGAGTCCGGAGCCGATGTCGAAGTACCGCTTCATTACGAAGTGATTGAGTTCGTGATGAATGACGCCCGGCGTCGAGTAGCCGGCGTTCCCTTCGAAGGTGTAAGAGTTGCCGCTGTTCGATCCCGCGTAGTCCGACGCCGCGCAGCTGCCGTTCGAGGAGCGGCAACGTTCGGGAAGCCGGATCGTGTTGATGCCTTCGCCGACGCTGTTGAGTGTCGTCACCGCAAAGCTCGAGCTGTGCCAGCCGACGCCGTCTTCACACGCGTTGGCAATAATCAGCGCCCTGGGGTAGTCGGATGCGCTGGCTGGCAGCACGCCGAGATCGCCCAGCGCGGGTTTCAGCCACTGCATGAACCAGCGCGCCCAGTAGTAGGTGTTGGCCTCGCCGAAGGTGCCTGAGGACTCAGACGGCCACCACAACGAGAAGTCGCGGTCCGAGCGTATTGTCGGGCGAATGTAATTGCTACCCGTGGTCGTGCCGTACGCTGCACTTTCCGTGTCGGTGCGTTGCGGTGTGTCGTTGCAGTTGTGCAGGGAATCGCCGTTGTTGCGATTGTCGGTTACGACGTGAAAGAAGTCGTGCACCAGCGTGTTGTCGTCACGTGTATAGAAATTATTAGTCGTGTAGCGAACCGGGGCCGTGTAGTCGCCGCTCGAGTATCCCCAGCGGCTGACGCTGGCATCCGTGTAGCGGTCGACGTTGTCTGCGACATTGAGCACCTCGCCGGAAGATGCGTCCAGGCTCAGCACCAGGTCGGAGTAGTAACGGTCGGCGCCCGTGACACGGACTTTCCACGAGTAGGTGCCGAGCAAAGCTTCGAGTCCGAGCGTCGCTTCGACGACGTTCGCCTCACGGGCGTCGCCAAACACGTCTTGCACCGCAGCAAGTGCCTTGGCAATGGCGTCTTGCTCGCTGAGCTGCGGTTCCTTGTGACTGGCCACGATGTCTTTGAGCTTGCCATCGGTCAACAAAATGCGCGATACATTGACGACATTCCAGTTGTGGTCGAGCAGCACCAGGGTTTTGCCGTTGTGCAGCACCCCCCGATCCGTTACCTGCTGGTACACCAGCCGTTGGAAATACCGGCCGTTGCCGTACTTGACCCTCTCGAGACCCTGCATGCCGCGACGGATGTCCCGATCTGGAATCTCGAACAGCAGACGGTACTCTTCGAGAAATGCGAGGAACACTTGATGGGCAACGCGCTCCATCACGGGGGGGGTTGGAAGGACCCGCCTGTCATCCGGTGGCAGGGTCGGGCGATCCAGACTCTTTGCCTCCCCGTCAGGTTTGCCTTCCGGCTGATCCGCTGAGCCCTTCTCCCTACCCTGTTCCTTCGCTCTTGCTTCGGTCGCAAATGGTAACGGAGCGTCGGTCCGTCGATCCCAGTCGACGCCCGCCTTTTTATGCAGCATGGTCGGCAGGCGCTCGATGGAACGGGGTCGCACTTCGATGCCGGCCGCCTCCAAAGCGACTCTTGCGTACTTTGGAATGGAGTCCTTCGGCGCTGCGGAAAAGCCGTCGACATGGCCGCGGAACCAGGTCACGTCCGCGGAGGGGTCCATGTCCTGCAGAAGCTTCAGCTGCTCAATCAGCTCCGAGCTTGGTATCCGATCTGCCCGCAATTCACCGTCTTTCTGCTCGAATGGCGCTAAGTGGAACAGCTGATTGAGCGTTTGCTTGGGTTCATCGTCGCTTTGTTCGGCTTCGGCACCGGTCGCCAGAATGAGCACACTGGCCAACGATGCGGTCACCAGAGACCGGACCTTGAATATTGGCATTCCATTGCGCATTGGGTTTTCCTCTATTGAGTTTGGCAGTGACCAGCGCGAAACGCTCAGAAATGCCTCGCGCCGCTCGATCCGCGGATTCCGCGCGCTGGCTCGCCGACCTGGCCGGCGTGGGGCGCGCGGTTGCCTGTTGGATTCTGCGAGCGAGCGGCTGTGGTTGCAGTGTGAATTTCCCCGCCGATCGCGGTCAAATTCACATTTGACGGGGTCGGACCACGGTCGTTGGCTGATAATCGGCTTCTTTACCGTTCTTCAACCCACTTGAGACGACCTTAGCCCGGATACTTCACCAGGGACCCTGGATGCGGGCGGAATTCGCAGCCGTCC
>JBFGYN010000326.1:0-4797 GCA_041587415.1 Candidatus Competibacterales bacterium
CCAAGGGCCGCCACTGCGACTTCTCGATTGATTGGGTGATCCTCCACCAGGAGAATATTGCCTTTGACTCCCCCGGCTTGATGAACTTCGGTGGAGAGCGGCGGGTGCACCTCGTCATCTTTGAACGCAGGATCGAGCGCTCGCTTGATCGTCTGCAGAAGCTGGCCGGGCCGAACAGGCTTGTTGAGCCGAAAGCGTATGCCAGCGCTTCGGCAAGCCCGCCGCTCGAAGTCGTCATCGAGCGTAGTGAGCGCAATGATTTGGATGCCGCCAAACTTCGGGTCTCTTGCGATGGTGCTGGCTAGCTCCGTGCCGTCGAGCCGCCCAGCCAGTTGCATGTCGAGTATTGCCAGAGGGAAATTCCGTCCCGCCGCGGCGGCTTCGTTCAATAGGGCCATAGCCTCTTGAGGGGCCCGTGCGCAGGCTGGTTCCAAATTCCAGGCACGTGCATTCTCCGCCAGGATACTGAGACTGGTCGCGTTGTCGTCGAGCATTAGCACCGGCATTTTTGCGAGTGCATTCGGCAGCGACGGTTGCTCATCGGATTGGTCGGGCACTTTTTGCATGGTGAGGGTGAATGAGAAGCAGGAGCCCGTGCCTTGTATGCTCTCGAGGCTCATCTCGCCGCCCATGAGCTCCACCAAACGCCTGGAAATGGTAAGCCCGAGACCCGTACCGCCGTGGTTGCGGGTCGTGGAGCTATCCTCCTGGGCGAACGACTCGAAGATCTTGCTTTGGTGTTTTGGCGCGATGCCGATACCGGTGTCACGTACTTGAAAGCGTATCTTCAGCTCATCCGGGTGGTCCTCCAGCAAAGTGGTCTGGACGCTGACCTCGCCTCGGTCCGTAAACTTGATCGCATTCCCCATCAAATTCGTCAGAATCTGGCGTAGCCGTCCGGCGTCACCCAAGCAGGATTCGTGGATGCCTGGTGGCACGTGGCAGGTGAGCTCCAAGTTCTTACCGTGGGCGCGGTCCGCGAACAGATCGGAGAGGTCTTCGACCACTTCTCTCAGATTGAGCGGTTCGTGTTCGAGCTCGAACTTGCCGGCCTCGATTTTCGAGAAATCCAGGATGTCGTTGATGATGGTGAGCAGGGCTTCCCCAGACCGCCCGATCGCCGTCGCGAAGCCCCGCTGCTTCGGAGACAGATCCGTGTCCAGCAGTAGCTCGGTCATTCCGAGGACACCGTTCATGGGCGTTCGAATCTCGTGGCTCATGGTGGCCAAGAATTCGCTCTTGGCTCGATTTGCCTCCTCGGCCGCCGCCCGCTTGTCTCTGGCATCGAGGATGTGTTTTTTCAGCTCGGTTTCCATGAATACGAACGACTCGGCAAGCCGCCCAACTTCGTCACGATAATCGTGCGAAAGCCGGAGCAGTGCCCCGTCAGTTCCGCTTTCCCTGGTGAAATCATGATAGGGGAGCAGCTTGGCGTAGGTCGCGAGGATCGTCAGCGGCTCGGAGATGCGGCTGATCATGAAGAATGCGGCAACGAGGCTGCCGAAAAAAACGAGTGCGACGATCATGCTTTGACGCGCCACCAGCGCCTTGGCCGGTTTCTCGATCTCCTCGACGGGCACGACGACGGCGAGATACCAGTTGAACGCCTTGAAGTAGCTCACGTACGCTTCGACCGGGTTGCCGCGACCGGTCATGGAGTCCAGAAAGTAGATGGAGCCCGCATCGCCCCTTTGGTGTGCCTGGATCATCTGATCCAATATGTCGGTCACCTGGGATGCGTTTTTCGCCCCGCCGCTGGGAGCCGATGTCTTGGGTGAAATCAATAGCTCCCGATCGCCATTGAACAGTAGGACATAGCCCGTGTCAGCAATCCGGATCTTCTCGAATGTTTTTTTCAAGACATGGATGATGGCTTCCATTTTCTCTTGGCTTTCGGCCTCGATGTCGTCGAAGTCGACCGCCACGGCCAGCGTCCACTGCCATCCGCGTATTGGCGTGAACCGAGCCATTTTTTTGACGCCAACCGACTGCCCGGGTTTGACCCAGTAGAACACCCCGGTATCGCCTTCGTCCTCGAGCGCATCCTCACGCATCACCTGGTCGAGCTGTCGGCCCTTGAGGTCCTGCAGCCCGGCCAGGCTCGTGCCCTCGACGTTCGGGTCGGGGTGCCCGATGATTGTGCCGTCGCGGCCGAATACGAAGAGTTCCCCCCGCCCGAGTTCGAGCGATTTCAGCAAGGTCAAAACCCGCTCCCGACTCTCGTCGCGGGAGATTCCACCAGCATTGGCCAGATGGTAGTAGTCGGATAACACGGATTCAGCAATGTCCGAGATGTGCTCGAGCTCGGTGTGAAGCCGGCTAAGAATTTCGATCTTGTCCGAAACCAGGCGGTTATAGCCCGCGCGCATGTTCAGCTCGACGAGCTCCAGCACGTTTCGAGCCGAGGCCTCCTCGGCAACCAACATGGCTCGCCCCACATCACGATGGGTGAAGTACATGATGGCCGAGGCCGTCACAATCAGAACGACCATGATCAAAGCAACGGTCTTGGACTTGAGGCTGGTAAACAAGTGCCGACCGAGCAGAGACTTACGCCGACTGGACTCCAGCTCGGCCTGGTCCCCGGCTTTCGCCCCCTCACTCGAAACAGTCAGGGCGGGACTCATCGACATCGACCACGCCGATTCGCCGCTGGCAGGAATGCGCCTGTAGCGGGAACGGTTGGATAGACACAGTTCGCACTCGAAGCGCCCGGTGACGCGCGCCGGCCAGAACCGACGTTGCGGCGAACGCTACAGCTCCCGGGGCGATGCTGGTCGAGGACGTGGGACATTCGGTGCAACCGTGCCTGTCGGGGAAGGCGCTACTGAAGCGTGGCCTGGGCCGGCGCTCCGGCCACGACAGGGCACTGCGCAGCATCGGTTCTAGGAAGGTACAGTTCAGCGAATTGGCGCCGGCTGTCGCGATCGTCAAGGCCCCGCAGCGCGCGATCTACGGCGACATAACTTCCTTCGTAGAGCATTATGGGGCTCGATTCCAGCATCCAAACGGATTGGTTGTGGCTCACTTGAATGCGTGCCTCCGAGTCATACCAGCGGCAACGATGGGGGAGAACATTGATGATTCGGTCACCTACGCCGCGCAGGAAATGGGAGACATAGGCCGAGGCGAGCGCTCCGGTACCGCAAGCGAGCGTTTCCCGGTCTATGCCTCGTTCGAAACAGCGGTATTCGATGATGTCCGCTTCCTGCAGGCGTACGAAATTGACGCTGACTCCGGCGGGGAAGATGTTTCTGTAATGCTTGTTGATGTAGGACCCGATGCGGTGTACGAGCGCCGAGCCAAAGTTTGCCCGTTGATCGGTAATATCGCCGTTTATCGCCGCGCCCGGAGGCGCCAGGTAGATACTGTCCGCAAGTCCGGGAATCGAGAAGGACTCGTCCGGGAACACGACCATGTGCGGCTCGCCAGTGAATACCAGGTATCCCGACAGGCTCAGCGTCGATCCATCAGAGTACGGTTTCAAGTCGTGTGCCCTGAGTCGTATCTCCAGATCTTCCAGCAATTCGATGGAGTCACTGAACGGAATCGTTGATCCCGGTGTCACCAGCTCGGGCGGAACCGGACGCGGGTTGCCCAAGTCGACCCAACTGGTCGTGCCTTCTCGTACGCTGCCGATTTCCAGTGTGCTCGGGCGCTGCAGCGGCACTTCAGTGAGGATGGTGACGCTCGTCTGCTCATGGCGTCTGCCTAGGTAGTCGGCAATGCACGCGAGCCCATTGCCGCAGCACAGAGCTTCTTGCCCGTCCGGCTCGAACATTCGAAAAATGAAGTCGGCGCGGTGCGCAGCGGGAAGCCTTGACCAGTAACCGCGTTCCTTCGCAATGTTCTCCAGAATTTCCTTTTCGCAGCGCTGAACGACCAGCAGGTTGTCACACCCGATTCCAAACGCCGTGTCCGTGGCAGCTCGCGCAAATATCGACATCTCGGCTTCCGACAACGTGTCATCGTCCGCTTGGTCGACAATGACGAAATTGTTTCCATAGCAGGTGTATTTTACGAATGGGATTCGTCGCACTGCAGTCTTTCCTTAGCTATATGGGTTGTCCATTCATGCATGCTCGACGGCGTCCGCGTCGGACGCACCAGCGCCACCCCATGCGGCGATCGCATCCGACCGGTGATCGCGTCGATCTGACCGTTGTTGACGCTTACGTACGCCCTCGCACGAACATCCGGCTTCGCTCGCAAAACGGTGTTCGATCTGGCCCGTCAACGTTCAGCAAGACTCGTGCCGGGCAATGGGTATCGCCTCCCGCGCGGGATCGGCGTCCTGGAATACGACCGATGTTCCGTACCGGCGGCCTCCCGTTGGGCGATCAGCCCGAGCGCTTGTCGGATGTGGTCCGATCTGGACAACCGACGTCAGAGTGGTGGTGCCTCGAGACGGTTCCCTGGCGCCGTCGCGTAGGCGACTTAGACGTCATGAAGCGGGCCGCTTCCTGACATCCAAATTGAGTCGCCAATATTGGGCGCCCCGACGTGAGCCCACGCAAAGTTTGGGCTGAACGCGTTGCCCGGAGCGCCAAGAAATCGTCCAGCCCGGACGTTGCTAACGGGTTCGAGCATTCCGAACCGGGGGATGGCGCATAACTTGCTACCGAGCTTGCCGCCGACGTAAAGACGCCGCTGCCTGAGGTTTCAGGCCACTGCGAACTGTTCGGACACCTGGCAGTTATCGCCGATTCCTGGGACCGGACGTCCGTACCGTGGGCTATCCGCGGCAGGGAATAGGGAATAGGGCATAGGGAATAGGGAGTTCGACCTGCGGCGACC
>JBFGYN010000327.1:0-4794 GCA_041587415.1 Candidatus Competibacterales bacterium
CTGCCGATCTTGATCACCCACCGGCGGCTTCGGCCAAGTTGCTGGCGGATGACTTCGGGTGGTTCGGTCACGGGCGTGTGCTGTCGGCAGTCGATGGGGTTGGAGGGAATTCTATCGGATCGCGGGACCGCCCGCCCCGGTGCCACGCGACCCGAGCCGGCCTACGGGGGCGCGGTGGAATCCGTTTCGATGGCGGCGTCGGCTTCTTCCAGGCGGGTCATCACGTTCTGGGCGAGACGTTCGGTGCCATCGCCGGTCAGGGCGGATATTCGATGCACGGGACCGGTCCACGCCAGCGCCTGAACGATCTCCTCGGCCCGCTTGGCGCCGTCCTCCTCGGCGAACTGGTCCAGTTTGTTCAGTACCAGCCAGCGCTCCTCCGCCGCGAGCTCGGGACTGAACTTCTCCAGTTCGGTCTCGATGATTCGAACATCCCGGGCCGGATCACCGCTGTCGCTGTAGTAGCCCGCGTCCACCAGGTGCAGAAGCAGGCGCGTGCGGGAAACATGGCGGAGGAAGCGCAGCCCAAGCCCGGCGCCTTCGGCGGCGCCCTCGATGATCCCGGGTATGTCCGCCATCACGAAGCTGCGCAGCGGACCGACCCGGACAACGCCCAAGTTCGGGTACAGGGTGGTGAACGGATAGTCGGCCACCTTCGGCCGCGCCGCCGAGAGGGCCCGAATCAGGGTCGACTTACCGGCATTCGGCAGGCCCACCAAACCCACGTCTGCCAGCAGCTTGAGCTCGAGGCGCAGATTTCGACCCTCGCCATCAGTGCCCGTCGTCGTTTGCCGCGGTGCGCGATTCACGCTGCTTTTGAAGTTGGTATTGCCCAAGCCGCCGCTGCCACCGCGGGCCGCGAGCAGCCGGGTGCCGGGCTCGATCAAGTCACTGAGAATCTCGTGGGTGTCCGCCTCGGTGACAACGGTGCCCACCGGCACCCGAATGACAAGATCGGCCCCCGAACGCCCGGACTTGTTCCGCCCTGCCCCGGGCTGCCCGTTTTTCGCCCGGTAACGGCGCTGGTAGCGAAAATCCACAAGGGTGTTTAAATGTGGGTCCGCCTCGAGAAAGACGCTTCCGCCGTCGCCGCCATCGCCACCGTCCGGCCCGCCCCGGGGGATGAACTTCTCGCGCCGAAAGCTCAGGCAACCATGGCCACCGTTTCCTGCCTGCACGTGTATGAGGACTTCGTCGACGAATTTCACCGGCTACTCATCTCCTGGTCACGGGCGACGAATGACAATTTGCGGGCTCGAAACCAAAAAAGCCCCGTCGCTGACGGGGCTTCGCGGGTGCGTTGCGCTTTGGTCGAGATCAGGAGCTCGGCTCGACGCTCACAAAGGTGCGGTTTCGCGGCCCGCCGGTGTGAAACTTGACGTGACCATCGGATTTCGCGAACAGGGTGTGATCCTTGCCGCAGCCCACGTTGTCCCCGGGGTGAAAGCGCGTGCCGCGCTGCCGGACGATGATGTTGCCGGCCCTCACCAGCTCACCGCCGAAGTGCTTCACGCCCAACCGTTTCGACTCGGAGTCGCGACCGTTACGGGTGCTGCCGCCTGCTTTCTTGTGTGCCATTGCGCAATCCTCTCCCGCTCTCAGCCGGCACTGATGCCGGTGATCTCGAGCTCGGTGTAATCTTGTCGGTGGCCGTGATGACGATGATAGTCCTTGCGCCGCCGAAACTTGATGATGTCAATCTTCTTGTGACGGCCGTGGCCCTTGACGGTGGCAGTGACTTTGCCCCCATCCACAAAAGGCGCCCCGACGGTGACATTGTCGCCGTCAACCATCAGCAGTACGTCGCCAAAGTCGACAGAGGCGCCTTGCTCGGCGTCGAGTTTCTCGACCTTGAGGGTTTCACCCTCGGTGACTTTGTACTGCTTGCCCCCGGTCTTGATTACGGCATACATGTTGGACGCAGCGCTCCGCTCTGAGCTCTTAACAGAAGGCGCGGAATTGTATCGATGACCCTGAAGCAGGTCAAACCCGTATTCAGATTTCTGCTCGCTGTCCGCGGTGCGCCTTTTGGGGATACAATGCCGGCGAACATAAAGTGCCTGTGGCCACGATAAGCCAGCCGATTCGTGATTCAGCCCGAGACAACCGCCCCCCGCCGGGGCCACACCGATGCCCACATGGGCATCGACGAGATTCGCGCACTAATCCGTACGGACATGAGTGCCGTGGACCATATGGTGCACGAGCAGGTGCGCTCAGACGTGGTGCTCATCAATCAGGTCGCCAAGTACATCGTCAACAGCGGAGGCAAGCGGCTCCGGCCAGTAATGGTTCTGCTGGCGGCCGGTGCTTGCGGTTACCGGGGTCGTGCCCATATCAACCTGGCGACGATCATCGAGTTCATTCATACGGCAACGCTGCTGCACGACGACGTGGTGGACGAATCGGAGCTACGGCGCGGCAAAGATACGGCAAACGCACTATGGGGAAACGCCGCCAGTGTGCTGGTGGGCGATTTTCTGTACTCGCGTGCGTTTCAGATGATGGTCGCCGTGGGCAGCGCCCGGGTCATGGAAATCCTCGCGGACACCACCAATACGATTGCCGAAGGCGAAGTGATGCAGCTCCTGAACGTGCACGATCCGGACACCACGGAGGAGCGGTATCTGGATGTGATTCGCTGCAAGACCGCGAAGCTCTTCGAGGCCGCGTCCCGTCTCGGTGCCGTGATGGCGGATCAGCCGCTCGAAGTGGAGCAGGGTTTGACGGAGTACGGCATGCGCCTAGGCACCGCGTTCCAGCTGGTGGACGACGTCTTGGACTACAGTTCGGATTCCTCGGAAATCGGCAAGAACATCGGTGACGACCTGGCCGAAGGCAAGCCGACTCTGCCGCTCATCTACGCCATGCGGGAAGGCTCCCCGAGCCAGGTAAGCGTGGTGCGGAACGCAATCGAAAAAGGCGGCCGGGAGCAGATCGAGCGCGTTCGGGGCGCTATTGAGTCGACCGGGTCGATTCAATATACTGCGCGGCTCGCGCGGGCGGAGTCGGATCGGGCAGTCGAAGCCCTACGCCCGGTGCCGGATTCGAGGTACAAGTCTGCTCTGGTGGGTCTGGCGCGTTTCGCCGCGGATCGGACCTACTGAGAGTCGGTACAGGGTCCCAGCGGGGTGTAGCTCAGCCTGGTAGAGCGCCATCTTCGGGAGGTGGAAGTCGCTGGTTCGAATCCAGTCACCCCGACCACCATCGCTGGATCGAACTGGACAACATCCGCTGACGGGTGGCGAACGTCACCGCCCGACGTGGTCCGGTCAAAATGGTGGAGTGGATCGCGCGTCCCTGCGCGATCCAACTCACCAATGCGTCGTCCGTGACGCTTGTCTCCGCTTCCCTGACTAGCCATGTGCGCGACTGCCTCCCTGGCAACCCGCCCTGGCTCCCCCACGGGACGGCTACTGCCGTGAAGGGGGGTTGACCTCTCCTTGGCCACGATTGACCGACTCTCTTTCCATGTTGCGCGTTGCCTCTGCCATGGCCTTCCCGGGCCCGCCATCGACTCCCTGTCAATGGATCGGCAAATACGGAGCATGTGCCTCCTGCTTACTGACCAATCCCTTGGCCGCATCCGCTCGTGCGTGGCAATTGCGATCGCTCTTGAAGTCCGACAATCGAGTCCGTGCACAGACCCTATTCTCGTACGCCGTTTGACTGACCGAATATTTCGTCAACATTGTTCCGGCCAGTCCCGTCGGACCTATTGAACCGCTTGACTTCGCGCGCATTAGCTTCCGCAACATACATGCCACTAGGGGCAGTTTGGCCTGCAATATTGGTCGAGGCGGTCCGTTCGACCCGGGATTGAGCATTGACGGCGGGGACTTGCGTGTGCCAGAGCGGATTTCGATGAATCGATCGCAGCGCCTGCAGCGCAGCGTTCAGGGCGAGTGAGGAGCCATGTTCGGCGGCGTGAAGGTGACCAATCAGCGCACTTCCAAACGCGGTTGGTAACCAGAGACCGCTCGAGGGGCGCGGGTGCAGCCGATGGCGGATCGGCCTCACGTCCCGGGTCGGCAATCGTCGGCGCTGAAAAACATTGGCGGCGCGACGATTCACGGCAAAGTGCCTGTCGGGCAGACGCCGGGCCAGACCGGATAGTGGGTGGGGCCCCGCCAGTCCGGCCGTCATTGTCCATTTCCGTCGACGGAAAAGCGACAGTTTAGGCGTGATGCCTGGGTCGACCGTAGCCGCCGTCCCGGCACGACCCCACGCCCGTATCCGGGCTAGTAGGCGTTGCGGTGCACGAAGCCGCGGAAGAGAGTCATGAGGACGATGCGAAGGTCGAACCATAGGGACCAGTTTTCAATGTAGAAGAGGTCGTATTCGATCCGCTTTTCCATCTTCTCCAGCGTATTGGTCTCACCGCGATAGCCATTCACTTGGGCCCAGCCGGTAATTCCGGGCTTGACCTTGTGGCGCAGCATGTACAGGTTGACCGATTCCTTGTACTCCTCGTTATGGGCGATGGCGTGCGGCCGCGGCCCAACGACGGACATACGGCCCTGGAGCACATTGATGAATTGCGGAAGTTCGTCGAGACTGGTGCGGCGCAGGAATCCGCCAATGGGCGTCAGGCGCGGATCGTCGCGGCTCGCCTGCAACACCTGGCCATTCGGTTCCTCGTGCATCTTCATTGTCCGGAACTTCCACACCTCGATGGGCTGCCCATCCCAACCGAGGCGCTCTTGCTTGAAGATCACGGGCCCCGGCGAGGTACGTTTTATGGCGATGGCGACCGCGAGCATGAGCGGGCTGATCAGAATGACGATCATCAAC
>JBFGYN010000328.1:0-4780 GCA_041587415.1 Candidatus Competibacterales bacterium
GGAATGCGACACCGATTTGTTTTCGAACCTGATAAAGCTTGCTTCGCTCGCCCCGTGAAATGTCGACACCGAGCACGCTGACGCGGCCGCTGCTGGGGCGTTTCAGGCCGAGAAGATGCCGAAGCAGTGTGGTCTTGCCCGACCCGCTGCCGCCCATGATGACAAGAATTTCGCCCTGGCTCACGTGTAGGTTCAGCCGGTCCAAGATGCGCCGCCCCGCGTACTCGGCAACGAGATCCTCGACCTGGACGACGCTCGCCGAGGGGGGAGTCGCGGCGTTCGGCGGATGGGGGGCAGTCTGACCGGTAGTTGTGCTCACCGAAGGTCCAATCCTATTGCCTACAGTTGGTCGAGGTCGTCCACCGCGGCGTAGATCGGAAAGACCTTTTCCAGGCGCGCGAGTTCCAACACTTGCATAGCGGGTGCACTGACAGACACCAGGGCGAACCGTAGGCCGCGAGTCTTCGCGAACCGCAGACCCTCCACGAGACTGGCGACTCCGGAGCTGTCGATGTAACTCACACCGGAAAGATCGACCACGACGTTCTCGCCGGAACCGAGCCGATCCAGAATGACAGACCGCGTATCCGGAGAGCATTGTAAATCGATTTCGCCGTGAAGGGAGATGACCGTGTAAGAACCGGCCGACTGAACGGCGTAAGTCATGGGGCGTCCTCAGATTCGTTTGCGCATGAGCAGCAGGTTGACCCTGCCAGCGGGTGCTTCGGCGTACTCGACCCGGTCCATGACCGAGCGGATTAGGTGGATGCCCAGCCCTCCGGCACGCAGTTCGTCGGGGGGAGCCCGCTCCAATATCGCCGGGTCGACCGGTTCCGCGGAATCGGTCAACCGAAACACCAGCTCGTTTTCTTCCTCGAGTATTTCCAGCTCGATGTCGCCCGTGAAATCGGGCCCGTATCCATGGCGAATGACGTTGCTGCACGCCTCGTCGATCGCGAGCACGATCTGGTTCGTGGTCTTCACGGGGCAGCCGGCCTTGCGGCAGGTAGCGCGGACCAAGCGCCGCACATTTCGGAGCTCGTCAATTTTCGCTGGAATTCGCATCTGCGCGAGCTGCGCACTAACGTTCGGCATCATGGCTCTTCGAAGCGAAACCGTCCAGGATTGGGCGGTGGGGGGATTTTGGCCAATGATTTGCCCGAATACAAACCGTGTGCGGTCATTTCGACGCACGACCGTGCATGGGGCGAGCGCGCCGCAGGGATGCCGGGCTGTGCTCCCGCCCCAGGGATGGGTCAACCCTCCAACCCTTTCTCGCGCCCCCGGGGGACGGCGTTGCTCCTCGCTCATTGGCAGTGAGCCAAACGCACTCGTCGCGCCTTGCCCCGCGAGCGCAAAGACTCCGCGCGACCGCGCGAAAACCTAGAGAAACCGATGGGATTGACGGGCTCCGTCGGGCATGGCGCCGGTGCTCGACCGCTCTGAGCAATTTCCCGATCAACCAACTAAGGTGGAAGTAACCCGCAGCCGATCGAGAACAACATGAATCTGGAAAAGGTTGTATTCGGCTTTTTTATTCTGCTTGCACTGACTCTCAACGTCGCGTTCGTCGACGGCGAGATCGACAATCCGAGTCACCACAACGTCTGGCTCCTTTTCGTCACCATCATCGTCAATTTCATTGCCACCGGCCTGAAGCTCGGTGACCGCTCTCAGATCGGAGCACTGTTGCTTGCCGCCGCGCTGGTCGCCGACCTCCAACTGATTGTCGCAGCCAGCATCTGGACCATTGCCGAGCACGGTTCCGAGTCCGGCATCACTCCGGACGTCATTGCGGTGATCGTGTCCGTTTCCCGTGGCGCGTTGGTAGCCAACATCATTTCGGTGATCATGGTCGTTGCCGACACTCTGATGCTGAGGCGATAGCCGAGCCGGGAGGTACCGATGCCTCGCTCCTCCGATCTTGATCGTGTCACGATGATCGTGCTGCGCTTCATGCGCGGCCCAATAGTCCTGCTCATTTCCGTCTACGCAATCGGAATCACCGGCATGGCAGTCATTCCGGGGCCCGAGGTGGACGGTGAACCCACCCACATGAGTTTCTTCCACGCGTTCTATTTCATGACCTACACGGCAACGACGACGGGATTCGGCGAATTGCCCATCGAGTTCAGCGAAGCCCAGCGGATGTGGGCGATTGCATGCCTCTACCTGAGCGTCGTAGCGTGGTTCTACTCCATAGGGACCATCGTGCGGCTGGTACAGAACCCGTATTTCCGGCAGGCCTTGGCCCAATACACTTTTGCCATTTCGGTGGCGCGCATCGCCGAGCCTTTCGTTTTGATCTGCGGTTTCGGCGACACCGGAAGTCTGTTGGCCCGTGGCCTGAGCGATCGGTTGATCAAGGCGGTGGTCATCGACACGGACCCCGAGCGGATCAAGGCCCTGGGTCTGCGTGACTACTGGGTCAAGATGCCCGGGCTGTGCGGCGACGCCAGCGTGCCCAAACAGCTTCTCGATGCGGGGCTCAATTCAAGGCGCTGCACCGGAGTCGTTGCCCTGACGCGCCAGGACGAGAAGAACCTCGATATTGCCGTAATGGTGCGCGCCATGAATCCCAGCGTACCGATCATTTGCCGGTGCACGTCTCGCCGCTTCGACGAGGAGTTCAAGGCGTTGTCGAACGTCGCCGTTCTCGATCCGTTCGAGACGTTTTCAGAGCAACTGACGACGGCCCTGCAATCGCCCGCGCTGCATACGCTCGACGAGTGGTTTCTCGGGGTGCCGGGTGTGACCCTCGATCGAACCCTAGGATACCCGGTTGGCAACTGGGTGGTCTGTGGTCACGGGCGAATGGGGCAATGGCTATTCGAATCGCTGCGTTCCCGGTCGGTTCCCGTCGTGGCAGTGGATCCCAGGATTCCAGAGGACATGGAGCGGAGCGGGCTGGGCGTTCGCGGTGATGCGAATCGCGAAACCCTGCTCCAAGCCGGTGTCCGCGAGGCGGTCGGGATCATCGCGGCCACAAATAATGATTCGGTAAACTTGCGCACGGTCATGAATGCCAGGTCTCTCAATCCCGAGGTATTCGTCGTCGTACGTCAGAATCGCCACGAGAACGCCGTCGCGTTCAGCATGCTGAACGCAAATTTGATCATGGAACCGAGCCTCGTTACCGCTCAGCGTGCGTTGCTGCGATTGGTGGCGCCGCCGATCGGCACCTTGTTCGAGCGATTGGAGGACTGTGAGGGCGCCACAGTGCAGGAGCTTTTCACCCGCCTCAAAACGACGGTCAGGGAAACGAACCCAACGCTTTGGCTGGCGCGCTTGACCCGGGATCTGGCGCCTGCATTGGCCCGGGCCAACGAGTTGGAGCAGCGGATTACGTTGGGAGACCTCACTCGTGACCCTTCGAATCGAAATCGTTGCCTGCCGTGCGTTCCGCTTGTGGCCGAGCGCGGCGGAAACCGGACCGTGCTTCCGGGCGCCGACTTCGAACTCCGGGAGGGCGACGCCCTGCTGTTATGCGGGACGCGATCGAGTCGATACCTGCTCGATGCCACGCTTGGCAGCTGGTACACGCTGAACTACCTGGTTTCCAGCGTCGAGCCGCCCCGTGGCTATTTCATGCGCTGGGTGGAGAGGGCGAGAGCGAGAAAATAGGAAAGTAAGCAAGTGCGCGACAGCGGCTAAGACCCGCGCGATCGCAGCGCAGGCGCCTCTCGAGATGGTTTCGTCCGACAATTTTTGGCTCCCACGCGGGGACTATCCCGACGCCGGAAAGCGTGACGCGATTCACTTCATTGCGGCAAGCCCGCTTTCCTCAGGCCCTCGATGTAGCGCTCGCGGTCCTCCTCCCGCAAGTAGGGAATGCGGTCGTGCTCCTCTCGCAACGAGAAGTTCGGGCGCAGCGCAAGAATCTCCGCGGCCTCCCACGCAGCGTCTTCAAGTTGGCCGGTCTCGGCGTAGGCGACCGCCAATGTCAGGTGAGCGCCATCGAAGTGAGGATTGCGCTCAATCACTCGCTGGAACGCGGTAATCGCCTCGTCGTAGCGCCGCAGAAGCAACATTGCGTGCCCCTGGATCCAGGTATAGTAGAAGGCGTGGCGTGGGTTCAGTTGCATGGCCTTTTCCATGACCACAAGCGCTTCCTCTAGTCTGCCGGCGTAGACCAGCGCCTGGCTCAGCTGCGCATAGCCGTCTGCGTAGTTGGGGTTCAGCGTTACCGCTCGGGTGGAGACCTCGATTGATTTTTCGACTTCCTGTGTGGTCAGGTAGAGCGACCCAAGACCGAAATAGACCTCCGGCTGAGCATCGTCCAGCGCTACGGCCATATGGCCGTAGCGGAGGGCTTCGGCGACCAGTTCCTTGGTCGGCTCGCGCCAGCCGAACAGGAAGTCCATTGCATAGGTCAGCGCAACGTCCGCGTGCGCGCGGGCGAACCCAGGGTCGTGTTCGATTGCCCTCAAAAACAGGTCGCGGGCCTCGGCGTTCGTCTCCTGGGTAAAGCGACGGAAACGTTCCAGCCCGCGCAGGAAGAGGTCGTAAGCCTCGGGATTGGTTTCCGCACTTTTACCCAGGCGGCGGTCCTCGTCCTCGGTTAGCTCTACCGACAGTGCCGCGACGATCCGCCTGCTCACCTCGTCTTGAAGGGCGAATATGTCGTCAAGTTGCCGGTCGAAGCGCTCGGCCCAGAGATGGTGCCCGGTCTTGGCATCTATCAACTGGGCGTTGATGCGCACTCGGCTGCCGGACTTTTGGATACTGCCCTCGAGCACGTAGCGGACGCCCAGGTCCTGTGCCACCTGCTGCACTTTCA
>JBFGYN010000329.1:0-4777 GCA_041587415.1 Candidatus Competibacterales bacterium
CAGAGCGTGCCGGTGGGCGTCGGTCAGCCAACGCTTCGCATCGATGGGCTCACGGTTGGCGGAACGGGATAAATTGAAACCCGCAGGCGAATCATTTGCCGGTGAGCGATTCAGTCGTCAATGTACTGTGCCAGCACGTGCCGCAGCATCCTCGCTTTTGAAGCCTGCTCACTGGAACTCGTATCCGGCTCCACCGTTCGGGCTGCCCGAACGGCCTGCCGAACCCGCTGTCGGTCCGCGCCCGGGTATTGAACGAAGAATTCCGAGAGTGCGCCGTTCCCCTCGCGGTTCAAACGCGCGTGCCAATAAACCAGCTTCTCCGACACACGGGTGGATGTCCTGCCCTCCAGCGCGATGTTCGGATCCAGGTTCAGCTGACGGAGCAGTCGACCGATATAGCGAATCTGCCGGCGTCTGGCGCCGTGGGCATGAATGCCGCGGGCCTCGAGAATCGCATTCCGCACCTCATCGGGGAGGTCCATTCGATTTACTCGAGCTTCCGATGATTCCACCAGCTTTCGCCCCAGATCCTCGAGAGCATGGGCTTCGCGCTTGCGCTGGCTCTTGCTCGGAACGTCCGGGCACCCCCCATCCCTTCGCGTGTCTCGTTCTCGGGTCATCGTCCGCGCTCAAATTCCCCCATGAAAGATGCTAACACCACAATGGATCTGATCGCCGCAAAGTTGGCCCTGGATGGTTCGAATCACCACCCGCGGATTGCGGAAATGAAGAGCCTGGCCGCCAAAACGTTGTCCATGGCCCGTGCGTTGGGCGCCACGGCTGCCGAGGCAGTGGTTAGCGCAAATCAGGGCTTGACGGTATCCGTGCGTAAGGACGAAGTCGATACGCTTCAGCACCATCGACGCAAAGGCTTCGCCGTCACGGTGTATTTCGGGGCCCGAAAGGGCTCGGCGACCAGCACCGACTGGCGCCCCGAAGCGCTCGAGCACACCGTGAAATCCGCGTGCGATATCGCACGCAATACCGAGCAAGATCCCTTTGCCGGACTTGCCGACGCGGATCAGATGGCGAGCGAACCGCCCGATCTCGACCTGGATCACCCGTGGGACATCAGCGCAACGGAGGCGATCGAGGTTGCTCGGGAAGTCGAGCGGGCGGCGCTCGCGTGCGATCCCGGCATCAGCCGCTCGGACGGGGCCACCTTGAACACGCACCGGGGCGTCAGCGTCTACGGCAATTCCCACGGCTTCATCAGCGGTTACCCTGGCAGCCGTCACAGCCTTAGCTGCAGTGTAATCGGTGAGTTGGGTGGCGAGATGCAGAGGGATCATTGGTACACGCTCGATCGGAGTCCCGAATCCTTGGAGCCCCCTGCGTTGGTTGGAGAGCGCGCTGCGCGCCGCACGGTCAATCGTCTCGGATCCCGCCGGCTTTCGACCCGCCGCTGTCCCGTTCTGTTCACACCCGAGATCGCCCGGAGCCTATTGGGCCATTTCGTTGCAGCGATTCGTGGAGAGAACCTTTATCGGAAGGCGTCGTTCTTGGTGGACGGCCTCGGAACTCAGGTATTCCCTGCGGGCACCACCATTGTCGAACGCCCTCATCTCCGCGGGGCAGTCGGAAGCTCACCTTTCGACTCTGAGGGCGTTGCGACGCGAGAGCGGGATCTGGTGGTCGATGGGGTGCTTCAGGGGTACGTCCTGAGCAGCTACTCGGCACGCAAACTCGGCATGACCACAACTGGAAACGCCGGTGGCGTGCATAACCTGGAGTTGTTGCCGGGTACACAGGATTACGAGGACTTGCTCCGGCTCATGGACACCGGTCTAGTCGTCTGCGAAATGATGGGGCAGGGGGCCAACATCGTCACGGGTGATTACTCTCGTGGCGCCGCGGGATTCTGGGTGGAGGGCGGCGTCGTGGCGTACCCCGTGGAGGAAATCACCGTGGCCGGCAACCTCGCTGACATGTTTCTGCATACGGTGGCCGTGGGGCAGGACATGGATGTTCGCGGAAACATCCGCACGGGGTCCATTCTCGTGGAAGAAATGGCGGTTGCAGGGGACTAGGGGATCACCGCAGCACGCATCTATTGCATTCCCGCGGCCAGCGCGCCCGTCGTCGCGGTACTCAGGCGTGGACCGTCCGAGTGGTGGCACGTGGGGCGCTGGGATCTCGATGCATCCCTTTTTGAGCCCGGCGCCTGGTTCAAGGGCAGTCTCTACCCGCGTCGATGTGACCTGTCGCCGGACGGCCGCTGGCTCTGCTACTTTGCGCTGAAGAACGCCACCTGGGACGTCGGCGATACGTACGTGGCAATTTCCAGGCTGCCGTGGTTGCGTGCGCTGGCAGCGTGGGCCACGTGCGGTACTTGGACCCACGGGTTTCAATTCACTGTCGAAAGGTCTGGTGAATCGAGCATCGGGAAAACCGATCACGGCGACGCAGCACCCTGCCTTGCGCGCTTCGGAATGCGCGTGACGAGTCCTGCCCAGTTCGCGGTTGAGCGACGTCGCGGCTGGCGTGAAGCCCCTGATTGTCCGCCCCGCGTCCGTGGCGATATCTTCGACCAGAATAGGAACGCGAGTATGGTGAAGATGCAGCCCTGCGGCCGCCTGCTTCTGAGGGTGGTCAGCCTTGGATGGGCGGGCGGAGAGTTCGGCGGCGACGCCATCGAAGGGCTAAAGGTCTCCTACTGGCTCGAAGACGGCAAAGACCTGCACCCGCTGGATGAGATCCAGTGGGCGGATTGGGATCGGCACGGACGCCTGCTCGTTGCCACCCGTTCCGGACAGCTTCAAATTCGCCGTCTCGAGGGATCTCGAGCGATTGTTCAGCACGAATGGGACCTGTCGACCCTGCAGCCGACGCCCAGGTTAGCGCCGGCGTGGGCGAACGGCTGGTAGTTGCACTGCCCAAGACAGTGTGACGCTATTCGGTTCCCGAGCGCGTCCGGCTCTGCAGGTCGGCGGATCCGCTGCGCGCCAGAACCGCGGGTATGCCCAGTCGGCCAATCGACCAAGCTGCCGTGTCGGATCGACTCGAATTCCCGAGTTCAGGCGAGATTCTCGGGCTGGCAGCAATTTCCGATACGTGACTGGCCCCGGCGTCGTGACTGGTCGCCGCGAGCCTGCGGTAGCCCCGGAGATCATCCTCACTCAACCCTCCCGGGCCTGCGTCGTGTCCTGCTGCGGCAGACGCTCCGGAGGGTGATCGCAGGTCTATGCTCGTGCCAAGCCCAGCGTACAAATAACGATCGCCGAAACTTTCCTGCAAGATGGCGAACGCCGGTTCGCCAGTGCAGTGGACGGGCGCGATCCATGCGACTTTCCAGTCGTCTCGCAGGGAGGCTGCTAGGCGCGTCACCTCCTCGTCCGGCGCGGGAAGAAGATGGGTGCCACCAAATACCAGATGGATAGGCTTGTTCAGCGTTTCCTTCGCCGCCGCGACGATCTTCTCGAGCGTCGGATGGCTGCACCCGACCACCAGAACAATCCCCTGCGGCGTGTCGATTGCCAAAGAGATCTCCATCACGTCCAGATCGACTCCCCAGGAACCCTTCAGCAGGATCAGATGGAAACCGGGTGCGATTTCCCGCGTCTCCGAAACCAGCGTGAATTTGCCTTCTGGCCAGGCACTGCCGAATTCAAGCGCTTCCGGGGCGTTGCCGTCGAAATAACGCATCTCCGGCGACAACGATTCGTTGCGTCGGTAAAACGCCCCGGGTAACGCGGCACCGAATACACCGAAATTCTCTTTCGGTGCATAGATCGTTACGTTGGGGTTGACTTGCACCAGGTGATTCAAACCACTGGTATGGTCGCCGTGCCGGTGGGAGACGATCACGAAATCCAACTTTGTCAGGTCGATGCCCTTGACGTTCACGTTGTGCGCAAATATCGCCGCGTTGTTTCCGGTGTCGAAAAGAACTCGCTTGCCCCCGTATTCGATGAAGGCCGAGAAACCCCAGTCTTTTTTCATGTCCGTTGTTTTGCCAAACGCATCGTACAGAACCGTGATTTTCGCCTCCTCTGCGTCCGCTCCAAATGCGCTACCTCCGCTGACGAGAATCAGTGTGGCAAGCCCGAAACTCCAGGGCAGGAATCCGATTTTCACGAGGGAACTCCTTGACGGGCAATTTCGGGGCGCTGACCTGGGAGCGGTACCTGCCCGCTTCAATCCGCTCCTGCTTTCGCCGGGGCTCGAACGGTTGGCCGACACGATGGCAGCTCTACCCCTGGGTCGAACACAGTTGGGCCCTCTAATTGTAGTCGACGCCGCGAGCTATCGCGGCCCGTCCCGCGACTGGTTGCGGGTCTGGTTCGCCCGGATGCAATCCGCGCAAAACCGGATAGCGTCCACGGGGACGGAACGCTACGCGCCAAGAAAAACCTCCGGAGTTCTTGTCTCGCATGAAACAATTGCCGAATCGGGAGTGCCCTGGCGCAACGTCCGGGGTGGCCCAAATTTTCGGATCCCCTGTCCCAGTTGCCGAGTCGGTCATCGGGTGATGGTCAAGACTGCGCGGGCAAGCATTGGTGGTGCCTGTTTCGCTGGGTGCGCCACGGCGGGGCAATGCCCGGCACCCTGTGCACCGGCATCGCGTGCTTACTGCGTCCTCAGACATATCTCATTTGGCTGGTCGCCTAACCCGGATATTTCACCAGGGCGGCCTTCGGCTAGCTCGCAGGTGGTTGATCGGTAGAAGTTTATGTCCAGTCTAGCGGCTCAGTTCTGGCGTAAGAAGTGTACCGCCGCCAAAGGCCCACCCCGGCCCCGGCGGTTTCTCGCTCGCCCTGACTTGCTCTTCACTCAA
>JBFGYN010000330.1:0-4772 GCA_041587415.1 Candidatus Competibacterales bacterium
CCAATCGTCTGTTGCTTGGCGACCGACTTGCGCACGCCATCGAGCGCGCGCGGCGTGATCATCACCGGGTGGCGGTCCTGTTTCTCGATTTAGACCGATTCAAGATCATCAATGACACGCTCGGTCACGGCGTTGGAGACGCGATTTTGCGCCACGTCGGTGTACGCCTACAGCGCCACATGCGCGCGGAGGACACGGTGGCACGGCTGGGCGGCGACGAGTTCATGGTCGTCATTGACCACTTGAAGCATCCTGAGGAAGCCGGATTTATCGCTCAAAAGGTCATTGAGGCGCTGACCGAGGAAATGCGGGTCGATGATCTGAAATTCTATCTGACCGGGAGTATCGGTATCAGTCTATTTCCAGACGATGGCGAGAGCACCGACGAACTGATCAAAAATGCGGACACCGCCATGTATCGCGCCAAGGAACGTGGCCGGAATCAGTACCACTACTACACCAGTGAGCTGACGGCCGACGCGATGGAACACTTCGCGCTGACAAACAATTTGAGGCTCGCCCTCGAGCGTGACGAGTTCGAGCTCTATTACCAACCGCAACGAGAGCTCTCGTCCCGCCGCCTGATTGGTGTGGAGGCCCTGCTGCGGTGGCATCATCCCGAGCATGGCCTGATTCGTCCGGACCGATTCATTCCGGTGGCGGAGGATGCGGGCCTCATGGTACCGATCGGAACATGGGTGCTCGAAACCGCCTGCCGTCAAGCGCGGCAGTGGGCGGATGCTGGATTGCCGCCGTTCAAGATGGCCATCAATTTGTCTGGAAAGCAGCTCACCCGAGACGATCTGCCGGAAATCATCGGCCAAGCATTGCGCGACAGCGATCTGACGCCAGGGCATCTGGAGCTGGAGATCACCGAGACCTTTGTCATGCACCAGCCCGAGCATACCATCGGTGTGCTCGACCGCCTGCGAGGAATGGGTGTGAGTCTGGCCATCGACGACTTCGGGACGGGCCATTCTTCCCTGAGCCAACTCAAGCGATTACCCAGTCATTGTCTCAAGATCGACCGATCCTTCGTACGCGACCTGCCCACCGATCCCAATGACGAGGCCATTGCGCGGGCAATCGTGGCCATGGGTCACGCTCTGGGTTTGGGGATCATCGCGGAGGGCATCGAGAACTCTCAGCAAGCCGAGGTGCTGCGGCAAGCCGGCTGCGATGTTGGCCAGGGTTACCATTTCGGTTACCCCGTTCCCGCCAATGAGATGTACGCCTTGCTCGCGGCCGAGCTACGTCAATTGAGCGCTGGCGAGACGCTGAAAAGTGCAGGCTGAGGCGTTCGGCCGTGGGCTGTGCGTCGCCAGTCCCGACCCATTGCCATAGGCTGACGTTGATGCAGAAGCTTCGAATTTTGCGGCAAAGCGCACTGCACTCCAGCGGCGCCAATCTGATGTGCCGGAATCGGAGCCAGGTGTGATCCGCGCCTTCCGGTACGATTTCGACTGGCAGTTGGGTTCCGATCCAGTCTTTCGGGTCGCCGGACACACCCGGCGGATGTATCGCGTCGGTGTATTGAACTGAATACGGCTGAGAAGGCGCTTTGAATCCGGTGGAGGAGAAACATGGCGGAACACGCTGACCAAGTGGGCGACGCGACGCAGTCCCAGGACGCGCCGCAGCAGATCGATCTCGATCCCGGGGTGGCGCTCGAACGCCTCGACAGTTGGATTGATGGGGCCATCCGGTTGTTGCCAAACATCGTCGTTGCCATCGCGCTGCTGGCAATCATGTTCGGGCTGGGTGTGCTCGTGCGAAGGCTCATAAAACGCCACGCGAGCCGTCGTCAACGGGAAAATTTGGGCGAGGTGCTTGGCGGCTTCGTGAAGTGGGCCATCATACTGCTCGGCTTTCTGTTGGCCGCAACGATCGTCATACCCACCTTGAAGCCGGGCGATCTAATCGCTGGACTTGGTGTCAGTTCGGTCGCGATCGGTTTTGCTTTCAAGGACATACTTCAAAATTGGTTGGCTGGAGTGCTCATCCTGTTACGCCAGCCGTTCGAGATTAGAGACCAGATCGAGGTCAATGGTCACGAGGGCACGGTCGAGCGCATCCAGACCCGGGCCACGATCATAAAAACCTACGACGGGCAGCGGATTGTCATTCCGAACAGCGATATTTACACCCATGCGGTGCTCGTGAAGACGGCCCATGAGAAGCGTCGAAGCCAATATGATGTGGGCATTGGCTACGGCGACAGCATGGACGATGCCTGCGATGTCATCCGCACCGCGGTCGCAGGGGTCGACGGCGTCGAGGCCGATCCACCTGCCGAGGCGCTACCTTGGGATTTGGCCGCGAGCTGGGTCACGATTCGGGCGCGCTGGTGGACAAACAGTCGGCGGGCCGACGTCGTCAAAGTGCACGCCGCGGTCATCAGGGCGATCAAGCAGGCATTGGACGAGGCCCGCATTGACATGCCCTACGAGACGGCAGTTCAGCTGATTCATGATCAAACGGAATCGACGGATGGTGATCGCGGATCCCAGCGCGAGGGTTGGCCGGCGCCGGAGCAAGGCCATACCCAACCGCGGTGGAAAGCTCGATCGGACGATGCCTCCGCCCGCATTCCGGAGTCCTGATTCGGCTCTGAACGATTCCGTCCTGGAACTCGAACGACCGAGCTACTGTCGATTGTCGGAATGTTCCGGCTCATCGCCGAGCGGATGGGTTTAGTCCGGATATTTTTTGATCGGTAGGAGTTTATGTCCAGTTTAGCGGCTCAGTTCTGGCGTACAAAGTGTAACGCAGCCAGAGACCTACCCCGGCCCTGGCGGTTTCTCATCCGGCCACAAGGCCATCGACATCGGCGGCATGAGTGAGGCTTCGGTGCACCGAAAACTGCGAGCGGTCGTGGTGTCTCAGACGAAGTTTCAGGCACGCGCAGAATAGAGCCGTCCGGTCGATCTGCGATGGCTCGAAAACAGGAAAATGGCGAATAAGGACGTGCGGTCCCCTTTGATTACTCACCTGTCCTGGGGAAGGATGGAAGTGCATGGCATCGGCATCGCGAAGGATTTCAAACTGTGGCCCGGCGGTGGACGGGAGTGGGACTGGCGGGAGACCGACACTCATCATGTCCCTGGCATCCAGCCGGCCGACGTCGGCGAATTGCTGGACAAGGGCAGCCGAACCATCGTGCTGAGTCGAGGCATGTTGCTGATGCTTCAGACCAGCCGTGAAACCCTGGACTTGCTGAAAACGAAACGTATCCAGGTTCATGTTGCTGAAACGAAGGAAGCCGCGAAGATCTACAACGACCTGGTATCTCGGGGAGAGCCCGTCGGCGGGCTGTTTCACTCAACCTGCTAGCCTGGATACTTCATCAGGGACCCCGGATGAAGTATTTGGGCTAGGGAAAATCTGATCTATTCGGAGCTTCCTGGCGACACCGGGATGTGCCGCCGGAATCGACGTGGCAACACGTTGATGCCGGGACGAATGCGGAAACCGCGCTTTTTGCTTTTCCGCGCCCTGGCAATGACCGGATGAACTTGTTCAGGGCTTCCCCAAGCTGCGTCGCGCGAAAAATGGCAAAGGCAAATTTCACGATTGAACCCGTATCCGAGTCGCAATTGCCTCAGTTGGCCCGCATCTACCGGAGCGCAATCGAGGCGCTCGGGGCGCCTCTCTACTCGCCCGAGCAGATCGGCGCCTGGGCGGGCTTTGCCGACGACGCGGAATCGTTCAAACGTTGGATCGAAGGCGCCTTGACCCTGGCAGCCGTTGGTCGAAACCGCTTGCCTTCGGGTTTTGGCGGGCTCGAACCGCAAGGCCGCATCTCATCCTTGTTCGTGCAGCCCGACTGTATGCGCCAGGGGATTGGCTCCGCCATGCTCCGAGCCCTGATTACCAAGGCCGAGGGCGGAGGTCATGGCGCGCTTACGACCGAGGCCTCGGAGTTTTCGAAGCCGCTGTTCGAAAAGTTCGGGTTCGCGGTGGAAACAATCGAGCACACAACATTCCGGAACGTCCGATTTACCCGTTACGCCATGCGCAGGCGCACCCTCATTGCTCATCGTGCGCCGCCTCCTCGTACTGCTTCGCCTCATCGATGATGAAATCCCGAAATGCACGCACCATTGGCCGCTCCATCGCCTTTGGCGGGTAAACGAAATAGTAGGCCAGATTCAGATCGGGCCGCATGCCGAACGGTGCGACCAGCCGACCCGCGGCGATTTCCTCCGTTAGCATGTTCGGAATCCCCATGAGAATTCCGTGGCCTTCCACGGCTGCACGCACGATTGCGTTTGGATCATCGATCACGGGCCCGCGCTGACCGTCCACGTCGGTGATGCCCGCCGCGGCAAGCCATTGGGTCCACTCCTGATAGTCCTTCTCGTGGAGCAGCGTGTGATGAACCAGGTCCGAGGGGTCGCGCAGCGGCGGATCCCCGCCGACCAGCGAGGGAGCGCACAGCGGCATGGCCCAGGCCGCCATCAGCCGTTCGGAAAGGGCGGACGGCCAGCGGCCGTAACCCCAGCGCACGGCAGCATCGACGCGGTCGCGCGGGAAGTCCACCAGCGCCACTGAATGGTGCAACCTCAGGTCGATGTCCGGGTGTTCGCGCCAAAATCGCCCGAGCCGCTGCGCCAGCCACCGCGATCCGAAGGTGGGCGTCACGCTGATGGTCAAGGTCCTCCGGTCCGCGGCGCCTCGAACCCGCTCGGCCGCCTCGGCGATTCGATCGAACGCCTCGGCAACGGCCGGGTAGAGGAGCTTCCCGGCGTCGGTCAACGCGATGTTTCGGG
>JBFGYN010000331.1:0-4748 GCA_041587415.1 Candidatus Competibacterales bacterium
ATGATCTCGTCGTTCTCGAAGTGGAACTCATCGCAGTTTTCTCCGGGTCCACCTCGATCCACGAGCAGGAAACGTTGACCTGGTTTCAGGGAAATAAGTGGGATGTGCCACACGCCACGGTGGTAATTGACGCCCTGGGCGCCGTTGGAGATGAACGCCTGGAGGTCCGCTGGATCGACTCGCTCACCGGGCGGAGCAACCACCACCACCAGCGGCGTGTCGTCCAGCGGGACAAACGCCTGGGTGCCCAGTGGGTGGCGTTCCACGAAGCGGATCCTGTATGGAAGCGAGCTTGCCACCTTGCATTGGGCGATGCTGATCACGGGGCGCCCCCGCTGATCCGTGCCCACATCCACGGTTGCAAGGTCATGAAATCGCTCGATTGTGCCGGCATTGATGCTGTGGTGTTTCGCACCCTCCGTCTGAATGACGTCTCCGAACGGGGCGAAGCGGTTGCGGCTCAAGGGCTCGACGCTTAGGTGGTATGTGGCCATTGGAGACTATCTCGATTCATCGAGGACGGCGTGCCCGTACAATCGCAACCGGCTCACGCCACCGTCGGGAATGATATTGAGGCGCACGTGAGTGATGGACCCAATGTCTTGCACCTCGGATTCGAATCGGTGCAGAGCATCCATGCCCAGCTTTTGAGGTGGTAGGAGTTCCCGCCAGAACATGCTCTGGGTGATCAGCGACTCGTCGGTTCCCCCGGACACGTAGGCTCCATTGACAGAGCAGCGATCCGGGTAGTTGCCCTTGAAATGGGAAGTGTCTACCTCGATGGTCTTGATGACACCCTGATGTCCCAGGGCCAGGATTGCCCAGTCGTTACCCGGTTTGCGGCGCCGCCGCGTCTCCCAACCGTCGCCCATGTTGATGGCGGGCCCCGGCAAATTCAGGTTGCGGATGGAGCCGTAGTGCTGATCGTTGCAGGTAATGGCGCGGCCGCCGTTCTCCAGTGCCAGCAGGTCTACGAGCGCCGACGGATCTCGGTTTTCCCAATCGCACTGGGGCTCGCCGTAGATGCGCAATCGTGCCACACCGCCGTCGGGAAAAATGTTCAGGCGAACGTGGCTGAACGCCCGGTCGGCGGCCACCGCGTGGAAGTGGTGGCTGTCTCCGGTCAGGCTCGACGAGGGCAGGATCTCTGCCCACTCGGTCGATTCGTCCGGGCCGCCATTCGCAAGGTAGCACGCGTCCAAAGAGGCGGCCGGCGGATAGTTGCCGGTGAAATGCGTCGTGTCGATGTCGACGCCGCGAATGAAGCCCGGGCGTCCGAGCCGCACGATTGAATAGTCGTATCCTTCGACTCGTCTGCGCCGCGTTTCCCAGCCGTCCATCCACTTGCCGTGGTCATCGAACTTGTCCGGGACGAACACCGGCGGTTCCGCTTTGAGCATGCGCCCACAGGGGGCGAACCATTCGTCGGTGGCGAAGATTGCCTCAGCCCCAAGTCTAGGATGCGCCAAATTGATGAGGTGTCCGAACGGGTTGTCGGCTGAATGCTGAGGTGCCACGGAGCTGCTTCCGGGTCGTGGAGTGTAGTCGATGTTATCCATTTTCCCTGTCAATGAATTCGTCAGCCGCGCTCAGTCACTGCCTTGCCACGGATGCTGCTTGATCCAGTGGCGCGCGATGTCGATGCGCCTGCACACCCAAGCTTGATCGTGCTCTTGAACATAGTCGAGAAAGCGGGCCAGGGAGGCGGCGCGCCCGGGACGCCCAACCAGCCGGCAATGAAGGCCTATCGACATCACCCTCGGTTTGTTGGCACCTTCGGCGTACAGCACGTCGAAGGCATCTTTCAGGTACGTGAAGAACTGCTCGCCCGAATTGAAGCCCTGGGGCGACGCGAAGCGCATGTCGTTGGCATCGAGTGTATAGGGCACCATCAATTGTGGCTTGCCATGGCTCGCGTCCCAGTACGGAAGATCATCCGCGTAGCTGTCGGCGTTGTAGACGAAGCCGCCTTCCTCCGCGGCGAGTCGATGGGAATTGGGGCTGCAGCGGCCGAGGTACCAGCCCAGAGGGCGGCCGCCGGTAACCCGCGCATGGATTTCGATTGCCTTGCGCAAGTGTTCCCGCTCCACCGACTCGGCCACCTGCTGGTAGTCAATCCATCGATAGCCGTGGCTGGCGATCTCCCAGTCCGCCGCGAGCATTGCAGCGACGGCTTTTGGGTTGCGCTCCAACGCCGTCGCCACGCCGAAGACCGTGACCGGCAACTGACGGGCGGTAAACATGCGGTGCAGCCGCCAGAAGCCTGCACGGGCTCCGTACTCGTAGATTGACTCCATGTTCATGTTGCGCATCCCCGGAATTGAGGTAGCGCCGATAATCTCCGAAAGAAACGCTTCTGAACCGGCGTCGCCGTCAAGCACGCAGTTCTCCCCACCTTCCTCGTAGTTGATGACGAACTGCACGGCTATGCGCGCTGCGTTCGGCCAACTGGCCATGGGCGGCTCGGCGCCGTAACCGATCAGATCGCGAGGGTAGTCCCGGCTCATCATTATCCGCCACTGCGTTGGAAGCGCGCTTGGACAACAGGAACGAAGAACGAATCCAGTTCCGGCATGTTGGCGAATCTTAGCCCAAAAGAACGGGACCGGTCTGGCGCTAACCCAAATGTGACCCTTGCCGATACGACACCGCTCCTGTCGTGCGGCCACCCATTTCAGGCTCGTCGCGTCTATATTTGGTGGGAAGCGGCTCCACCGGATAGATATGTCGGCGACTTGGTAACCGTCTCGGTTCCCTACCATTTTGGGCGTCGTTCATCATTCCCACCACGCAGTTTCACAACGCAGACGGAGAATGGGATTTTCGCAGACGGGTTACCGCAGCTGACTATGGCATGCGCCATGGCGGACGACGCGAGAAAGACGACACGGTGCAGAAGCCGGCAAGTGCTGGGTTGCTGGGTGATCGCCTTCTGATCAACATGAGGAAGACCTGTGATGGAACAGCTGAAGATCATCCACAACGGTGAGAAGGTCACACCGACTTTCTCCCCGGAAGAGATGTCGTCCCGGCTCGCGAAATTGCGCCAGTACATGGCCGACAAACGCATTGACGCCTGTCTTTTTACGTCCTATCACAACATCAACTATTACAGCGATTTCTTATACTGCGCCTTTGGCCGCCCCTACGGTTTGGTCGTGACCCAGGAGCAGTCCACCACCATTTCGGCGAACATCGACGGCGGACAGCCGTGGCGCCGGACATTCGGCGAAAACGTCGTCTACACCGACTGGCATAAGGACAACTATTTCGTCGCTGTGAGAAAGCTGGTGCGGGACGGCTGGCGGGTCGGACTGGAGTTCGACCACATCAATTTCGAGAACTTCCGCAAACTGCAAGGCGCACTGCCCACGTCCGAGCTGGTGGACGTGGGCAAGCCGACCATGCGCATGCGCATGGTCAAATCCGCCGAGGAGATCGCGCTGATCAAGGCGGGCGCGCGCGTCGCCGATGTGGGCGGCGCCGCCTGCGTGGAAGCCATCGCGGTGGGTGTGCCCGAGTACGCCGTGGCGCTGCATTCCAATCAGGCCATGGTGGAAGAGATTGCGAAATCCCTTCCGCATGTGGAGCTCATGGATACCTGGACCTGGTTTCAGTCGGGCATCAACACCGACGGCGCCCACAATCCAGTGACCACCCGCAAGATCGAGCGGGGCGACATCTTGAGCATCAATTGCTTTCCGATGATATCCGGCTACTACACCGCTCTGGAGCGTACGTTGTTCGCCGAGGAGTGCTCGGATGAGAACCTGCGCCTGTGGGAAATCAACGTGCGGGTGCACGAGCGGGGTATCGAGCTCATCAAGCCCGGTACGCGGTGCTGCGACATCGCCGCCGAGCTCAACGAGATCTACCACGAGCATGATCTCTTCCAGTACCGCACATTCGGCTACGGTCACAGCTTCGGCACGCTGAGTCACTATTATGGGCGCGAAGCGGGTCTGGAGCTGCGTGAAGACATCGAAACCGTGATCGAACCAAACATGGTGTTGTCCATGGAGCCGATGATCATGATCCCCGAGGGTCAGCCCGGTGCGGGCGGATACCGGGAGCACGACATCCTGGTGGTCAACGAGGGTGGCGCGGAGAACATCACCAAGTTCCCGTACGGCCCGGCGCACAATATCGTAAAAGCATGAGCAGCCGGGTCGGTTAGTCGTAAGCATTGTCGTTGCCCGCGAACCGCAAGATGGGGTAGTTGGGTCAAGCGCGGAGGACCAGGCGCTGGGCGCTATTGACATCGTCCGGCTGGTGGACCCATTCGCAGGGGAATACAATTGACGCCCTCCGTGACACACGGCTGAACGGCACGGCATGCAATTTGCGGTCAGATGAAATGCGGTTCAGTCGCAGGTGCATCGAGGAGGGACGGTCCGCAACACAGGGGACCTGTTACGCATATCCAAAGCGAATCAACAATAAGGAACTTGAGCGACGCTGGCCGTCCAACGAATTCCTTCGAAGTTTTCTCCCGCAGTCATCTGGATGGTTCGCTCCACGCGAGCTTTCGGCGACGGGTCGAACGGAGTCCGTTGAATCCGGCCATCACGGATTCCGAGCACACATTCAATTATCGGCAGCTCGACGCGGCATCGAACGCCATCGCCCGTAGCTTGCGGGAATCGGGTGTTCGTCCGGGCGATCGCACAGCGTTGCTTTTCGACCAAAGCGCATGGCTTGCGGCGGCGATCCTCGGCGTGCTCAAGGCCGGCGGCGCTTACGTGCCG
>JBFGYN010000332.1:0-4740 GCA_041587415.1 Candidatus Competibacterales bacterium
GTCTATGCTGCATCGCGTCATCTGATGATGACTTCTCCTCCATATCCTCCTTTGGTGGTTTTCGGCCGGGGTTCATACCCCGGCCATTTTCTTTTGCGCCGACATTGCCGGGATTGGGCGGCCCATCCACCTGGCGAATGATTCGATTCGGCGGGCTATCCCGGATACTTCATCAGGGACGCCGGATGCTGGCGAAATTCGCAGCCGCCCTGGTGAAATATCCGGGCTATGCCACTTGCACCGACCGCCGAGCCGAAGCCGGCCCGACCGGGACAACACCGACTGTTCGAGATAAGGCACCTGATCGTCTTGACGCGATGCACAATAGCGATTATGCTGCGTTGCGTCATCTGATGATGACTTCTCCTCCATATCCTCCTTTGGTGGTTATTGAGCCGGGGCTTCCCCGGCTCTCTTCTTTTCGCGCGTGACGGATCCGCGGCAATTGCGCAGGGAGTGTGAATCGGATGGAAACCGCCCGGCGTGACGCCCGGAACCGGTTCGCGAGCGGGAGGCGGCCCGCCGTGGAACTCGACCGTCGGTCGCCTACCCGTGCAAGAGTTGCTCTGAACCGAAAAGTCACTGGCGGGTGAGCAAAAAATGCCGCCTGAGTGGAGGAACTCCGCAGTCGCGGGACGGTCCCATCGTTTGAGCATTTTCCTGGGGAGATTACCGCTGGTCCCGGGTGCCCGGAAAGCCAGCGTTCCGACGTACCGAAGCGAAGGAATTCAGTAAAAAAATGCCTAAGAATCAGGCAAGGATGACCCTGGCAGCCTATCCATTGTGCCGCTATCTTTACCGTTACAGTAAGCTCGTGCGAAGGGAGTGAGAAGGTCGCGTCGCCATGAGCCAGGAGGTGGTCGACCGCCGTTCGAGGCGAAACCGCTCTACTGCACTGAGAACAGATTCCGGCTTCAACAGGCTCAACATGCCGGAAAAAATCGATAACGTAGTTAAGGAAAACGGCAATGAACGTTACAACGCGTACTTTACGCAGTGTGCCAGCGAATTACAGGGGTGAGTCCGCTTCCGGGGAAGTCCACTCGACGCGCGAGATCTTGCTGACCCGTCGTTTTGCCAGAGCGCTGGCGCTGGTTGCCTGTCTGGTCGCGGCACCTGGTTTCGCAAAAGTCTCGAACCCGAGTGCCGAGAAGGCGAGCCATGCTCTTCAAGCCGCGGTTATTACCGACGCTTTGATCAATGAGGCAGCGCCCTCCGCCGTTGCCGCGGGCGAGAGGGGATTCGGGCTTCAGCCCCATTCCGCATTCCGCGCCGGGGGAAACGCCACCGCTGCGCAGACTCGTTCGAACAGCGAGCAGCCTGCAGTACTGTGGCTGGTTGCGCTGTCGCTGATGGCGCTGTTGTGGTTGGGCCGCAGACAGGACGGCGGCAAATGAACTCCCTGGATCAGACGTAGAGAACCTCGACGACCTCATAGTTCTTGACCCCCCCAGGTGCTTCGACCGTTGCCACCTCTCCCTCTTCCTTGCCGATGAGCGCTCGGGCTATGGGAGAGCTGATGGATACCCGCCCTTCCTTGATGTCGGCTTCCTCCTCGCCCACGATTTGGTAGCGTGCCGTATCGCCACTGTCCTCATCTTCGAGAACCACCGTTGTCCCGAACACGACCTTTCCATTATTCGGAAGGCTCGTGACGTCGATGACGTGGGCGTGCGAGAGTTTACCCTCCAGGTCCCGGATACGCGCTTCGATGAACCCCTGCTGTTCCTTGGCGGCATGATACTCGGCATTTTCGCGCAGATCTCCGTGGGCGCGGGCCTCGGCGATCGCTTGAATCACTTTCGGGCGAGCGACACTCTTGAGTTCATTCAGCTCTTGCCTCATCTTCTCCGCCCCAGCGGCCGTCATAGGCACCTTTTTCATGCCGCGAACTCCTCATGCAGATCTTGCAATCGATTTACTCCGCCCCGTTCCACGCGGAGCGCCGCAACCGTTGCGCGGGCCCCGGAAATGGTGGTCGTGTAACTGACCTTGCGCACCAGTGCCTCGCGGCGAATCGAATACGAGTCCGCAAGACTCTGCTTGCCTTCGGTGGTGTTTATGATCAAGTGAATTTCATCGTTTCGGATCATGTCGGCCGCGTGTGGACGACCCTCGCCCACCTTGTTCACCGTCTGACATTCGATCCCGCGGACCTTCAGATAGGCCGCCGTGCCGCGCGTCGCGACGATCCGAAACCCGTGTGCCAACAGCCCCTGTGCCACTTCTACGATGGCGGGCTTATCTGCATCTCTTACGCTGACGAATGCCAGCCCGCTGTCGGGCAAGTCATCGCCGCTGCCAAGCACGGCTTTTCGGTAGGCCTCTTCGAAGCTTTTGCCGACACCCATCACCTCACCGGTCGACTTCATTTCCGGCCCGAGAATCGGGTCGACCCCCGGGAACTTGATGAATGGAAAAACGGCCTCCTTGACGCAGTAATAGGAGGGTACACGTTCCCCCTCGACACCCTGCTCGGCGAGGCTGGTGCCAGCCATGCATCGCGCCGCAATCTTGGCCAACGGGCGGCCCGTCGCTTTCGACACGAACGGAGCGGTTCGCGATGCGCGGGGATTGACTTCCAAAATAAAGACCTCGCGATCCTGTATGGCGAACTGTACGTTCATCAGCCCGACGACGCCAAGTTCGAGCGCCAACTGTCGTGTCTGCGTCCGCAATACATTCTGAATTTCCGGCGACAGGGAATAGGGAGGTAACGAGCAAGCCGAGTCACCCGAGTGCACACCGGCTTGCTCGATGTGTTCCATGATGCCGCCCACGAGAACGTTTTCGCCATCGCAGACGGCGTCCACGTCCACCTCCACCGCGTTGTTGAGAAATCCGTCCAAGAGAACCGGGGAATCGTTCGACACCGATACGGCCTCACGCATGTAGCGCCGTAGATCCGTCTCGTTGTAGACGATCTCCATGGCGCGCCCGCCCAAGACGTAGGACGGTCGAACGACCAAGGGGTAGCCCACTTCGGCGGCAAGCCGTGCGGCGTCTTCGGCACGACTCACTGTCCGATTCGGCGGTTGCCGGAGCCCGAGCCGCTCGACGAGCTTCTGAAAGCGCTCCCGATCTTCGGCCAGATCGATCGCATCCGGCGACGTACCAATGATGCGCACACCAGCGGCCTGGAGCGCACGCGCCAGCTTCAAGGGTGTTTGCCCGCCGTATTGCACGATCACACCGTAGGGTTGCTCCACACGCACGATTTCCAAGACGTCTTCGAGGGTCAGGGGTTCGAAGTAGAGCCGATCCGAGGTGTCGAAATCGGTTGAAACCGTCTCGGGGTTGCAGTTGACCATGATGGTCTCGTAGCCGTCCTCGCGCATGGCGAGTGCCGCATGGACGCAGCAATAGTCGAACTCGATCCCCTGCCCAATTCTGTTGGGCCCGCCGCCCAGCACCATGATCTTCCGTCGGTCCGAGGGCTTCGCTTCGCACTCTTCTTCGTAAGTCGAATACATGTACGCGGTGTCGGTTGCAAACTCGGCCGCACAGGAGTCGATGCGCTTGTAGACGGGATGGACCTGAAGCTCGGCGCGTAAATCCCGCACCTGGTGCTCGGTCGTCCCGACCAAGGTCGCGAGCCGGCGATCGGAAAACCCCTTTCTCTTGAGAGCCCATAGCCGGCCCCGGTCCCGAAGCCCATCGAAGCCTTGAACGCGAACATCGGTTGCCATCTGAACCAGCTCCTGCAACTGAACCAGGAACCACGGATCGATCCATGTGAGCTCATGGATTTGCTCGATGGAGTACCCCAATCGCATGGCCTCCACGAGGTACAGAATTCTCGATGCGCCGGCGGCACCCAACTCGTGCTTGAGTTTGACGTCGTTGCCATTGTCCTCGTGATCGAGAATCTCGGAGAACCCGTCTATCCCGATCTCGAGCCCCCGCAGCGCCTTGTGAATCGACTCCTGGAACGTTCGGCCGATGGCCATGACCTCACCCACCGACTTCATTTGGGTCGTGAGTCGATCGTTCGCCTGGGGAAACTTCTCGAAGTCGAAACGCGGAATCTTGGTTACGACGTAATCGATCGTCGGCTCGAAGGACGCGGGCGTTGCGCCACCCGTAATCTCGTTCCGAAGCTCGTCGAGGGTAAATCCAACCGCAAGCTTTGCTGCCACTTTCGCAATTGGAAACCCGGTGGCCTTAGAGGCCAGCGCCGACGAGCGCGAGACGCGGGGATTCACCTCGATGACGACCATCCGACCGTTACTGGGGTTGATCGCAAACTGTACGTTCGAACCACCGGTATCGACCCCGATCTTGCGCAGCACCGCAATCGATGCATCGCGCATGATCTGATATTCCTTGTCGGTTAGCGTCTGCGCGGGGGCGACGGTAATGGAATCACCAGTGTGAATGCCCATGGGATCCAAATTCTCGATGGAGCACACGATGATGCAGTTGTCCTTGCAGTCGCGCACCACCTCCATTTCGTATTCTTTCCAGCCAAGCAGGGACTCTTCCAGCAGAATCTCGGTCGTCGGCGAGAGATCGAGCCCCCGTTCGACTATCTCGATGAATTCGTCGCGGTTGTACGCGATTCCCCCACCGCTACCGCCGAGCGTGAAGGACGGTCGAATGATGGTGGGATACCCGATTTCCGTCTGCTCCTGCATGGCCTCGCCCAAACTGTGTGCAATCGCGGCCCGAGCCGTCTCCAGACCGATCTCAGACATGGCGATTCGAAACCGCTCACGATCCTCGGCCATGTCGATTGCA
>JBFGYN010000333.1:0-4739 GCA_041587415.1 Candidatus Competibacterales bacterium
AAGGTGGTCGAGTCGCGCCTACGGGATTTCACCGTACGGGCGCCCTTTGCGGGGGTCGTGGGCATGCGAAACGTCAGCATGGGCGCACTCGTGGCCCCAGGCGACAACATCACGACGCTGGACGATGACAGCGTCATGAAGCTGGAGTTCTCGGTGCCCAGTGTCTTTCTCCCGACATTGCGCCCGGGGTTGAAGATCAGCGCCACGACGAGCGCTTACGGTGAACGTTTGTTCACCGGCAAGGTGCACAGCGTTGACAGTCGTGTCGATCCGGTGACCCGGTCGGTATTGGTTCGGGCGGTGGTACCCAACCCAGATCGCTCGTTGAAGCCTGGGATGCTCATGTCCGTGCTGCTGCAAAAGGACCCGAGGCAGGCAGTGGTGATCCCGGAATCGGCGCTGTTACCCCAGGGTCGGGTCCAGCACGTGCTGGTGGTGGACCCGTCGGCGGATAACCGCGTCGAGCGGCGCGAGGTTCAGGTGGGCGCGCGGCGCCCCGGCCAGGTGGAGCTCACCTCGGGGCTTGCCGCCGGCGAATTGGTGATAACCCGGGGCCATGAGCGTGCGCGGCCGGGCGTCAATGTGGTCATTCAGGCGACGGAGGCCGACAATCGGAGCTTGAAGTCCATGGTGGGTGACGAGGCCGAGGCACCCGGGGCCTCCCCGTGACGCTGTCCGACCTTTCGGTCACCCGCCCGGTCTTCGCCGCCGTGCTGTCGCTGCTGCTCGTCGCCTTCGGGCTGGTGGCATTCGATCGACTGCCCCTGCGCGAATACCCGGACATCGACCCGCCCGTGATCTCGGTCGAGACGTCGTACCCTGGTGCCGCAGCCAACGTGGTCGAGACCCGGATCACCCGGGTTATCGAGGACCGTATTGCCGGTATCGAGGGTATCAGCCACATCTCTTCGGTCAGCCGCGACGGGGAGTCCGACATTACCATCGAATTTGTCACTGGGAGGGACGTGGACTCGGCGGCAAGTGACATCCGCGACCGGGTAGCCCGTGTGGCGGACAATCTGCCAGCGGAGGCGGATCCGCCGGAAATCCAAAAGGTGGACAGCAACGAGGACGTGATCGTCTGGTTGAACCTCGCGGGCGAGACGATGACTGTGCCGGAACTCACTGATTTCGCCAGGCGTTACCTGGTGGATCGATTCTCGGTGCTGGATGGCGTTGCACGGGTGCGGGTAGGTGGCGCACAGACCTATGCCATGCGTGTTTGGATTGACCGTGAAGCGTTGGCGGCCCGCGCCTTGACCGTGGCCGATATCGAGTCGGCGCTGCGCGCGGAGAACGTGGAGCTGCCGGCGGGCAGCATCGAATCCCAGGATCGTCAGCTCACGGTGCGTGTGGACCGAGCGTTTCGTGATGCGGGCGACTTCGCGCGCCTGGTGCTGGCGCGCGGGCGTGAAGGCTACCTGGTGCGGCTCGGCGACGTGGCCAGAGTGGAGCGCGGCACCGAGGAGGATCGCACCTCCTTTCGTGGCAATGGCCAGGCCATGGTGGGCATTGGCATCATCAAGCAATCCACCGCCAATACCATCAGTGTCGCCCGCGCGGCCAAGGAGGCGGCTGTTCAGATCAACCCGACGCTGCCCGAAGGCATGGTGATCCGCGAGAGCTTCGACAGCTCGGTATTCGTCGAGGAGGCGATCCGGGAGGTCTACCGCACCCTTGCCATAGCGACCTTGCTCGTGGTGGCGGTGATCTACCTGTTCCTGGGCAACGTCCGGGCCACGATCGTGCCGGCGGTGACTGTGCCCGTGTCCTTGGTGGCGACCTCGCTGGCATTGCTGGTGCTTGGGTTCTCCGTCAACATTCTCACTCTGCTGGCGCTTGTGCTGGCCATCGGCCTGGTGGTAGACGACGCCATCGTCGTGCTGGAAAACGTCCATCGGCGCAGGGAGACCTACCAGGAAACAGCCCTGGTCGCGGCATACCGTGGTGCGCGTCAGGTCGGATTCGCGGTAATCGCCACGACGCTCGTGCTGGTGGCCGTCTTCGTCCCCATTGCCTTCCTCCAGGGCGACATCGGCCGGCTGTTTTCGGAGTTCGCGCTGACCATGGCTGCGGCGGTGTCTTTTTCCAGCTTCGTGGCTCTGTCCCTGTCGCCTATGCTGGCGTCCAAACTGCTCAGGGCCGAGAATCAACGCAATCGACTTACGCGCGCCATCGATGGGGGGTTCGACCGCCTGCGTCGGCGTTATGATCGCGCGCTGCGCTGGAACCTCCGCCATCCATGGGCCATCGGGCTGGTTTTCGTTGGAATTCTAGGGGGGTGCCTGTGGCTGTTCAGAGGAATTCCCAGCGAGTATGCGCCAAAGGAGGACCGCGGGGCCTTTTTCGTGTTGGTCAGTGGGCCCGAGGGCGCCTCTTATTCCTACATGATCGAGTACATGGACGAGCTCGAGCGCCGTCTCATGCCGCTGGTGGACAGCGGCGAGGTGACTCGGCTGTTGGTGCGCACGCCGCGCGGTTTCGGCAACATCGAGATTTTCAATACCGGCATTGCCATCCTGGTACTCGACCTGTGGGGCAAGCGGCGTCCGGCAGAGGCCATAATGGCCGACGTTCGTTCCCGGCTTTCGGGCCTTCCGGGGGTGCGAGCCTTCCCAGTGATGCGGCAGGGTTTTGGCGGCGGAACGCAGAAGCCCGTGCAGTTCGTCATTGGCGGTGGCAGCTATGCGGAGCTCGCCCGCTGGCGGGACACCCTGCTCGAGCGGGTAGCCGAAAGCAATCCCGGCCTCACGGACATCGACTGGGACTACAAGGAAACCAAACCTCAACTCCGCGTTGCAGTGGACTACGACCGTGCCGCCGATCTCGGCGTAACGGTCAGCACGGTGGGTCGAACCTTGGAGACCATGCTGGGATCGCGCACAGTAACCAACTACAACGACACCGGTGAGGAGTACGATGTGATCCTCGAAGGAGATCGTGACACTCAGCGCACCCCCAGCAGCTTGGAAAACCTCTACGTTCGCTCCGAGCGCAGCGGGCAGCTCATCCCGCTATCCAATCTGGTCAGCTACCAGGAACAGGCCGACTCTCCCAGCCTGAACCGCTACAATCGAGCGCGCGCCATCACCATCGAGGCCGGTCTCGCAGACGGTTACACACTCGGCGCCGCCCTGTCCTACCTGGAGGCACTTGCCCGGGAGCATCTGCCCGAGCACGTGATCATCGATTACAAGGGGCAGTCCCAGGATTTTCGCGGCGCTGGTGGTTCGATCTGGTTCGTATTTCTATTGGGGCTTGTGGTGGTATTTTTGGTTCTGGCGGCCCAGTTCGAGAATTGGATTCACCCGCTGGTCATCATGCTCACTGTGCCCTTGGCAATGGCCGGCGCCCTGCTGGCCCTGTTCCTCACAGGTCAGACTCTCAACGTCTACAGCCAGATCGGGCTCATCATGCTCGTCGGGCTGGCTGCCAAGAACGGTATTCTTATCGTGGAATTCGCCAACCAGCTCCGTGATCGAGGTCAACCCTTCCGCGAAGCGTTGATCGAGGCCTCGGACGTGCGCCTACGGCCTATCCTGATGACCGGCATAACTACCGTCGCGGGTTCTCTGCCACTGTTGCTTACAGCTGGCGCCGGATCCGAAGCCCGGGCGGTGGTAGGCACGGTGATTTTTGCCGGTGTCAGCGCCGCCACACTGTTCACGCTCTTCGTCGTGCCAGTGGCCTATGATCTGCTGGCCCGCCATACCGGTTCACCAGGGGAGGGACGGCGCCGGCTCGAGCGGGAGATGGGACAGGTTCGGAGCCTGGGGGAGAGCGCCAATTCGGCAAACTGAGAGGCAGCTGGACGGACGTCACCGGTGCGCGCGCCGACCCCGGAAGCGGCCAAGCATGGGCTTGACACTGATGCCGTGGACGAGGATCGAAAGAGTGATCACGATGAGCGTAAAGTGGAGGAGGATCAGCGCCTGATCTTCGGGAACGCCGTGCTGAATCGCGTACATCAGGTAGTAGAGGGAACCGATACCGCGAACACCGAACCAACTCGTCATGGCTCGTATTTTCCACGGTGTGCGGGAAGCGGCCAGGCCTATCAGAACGCTGGCGGGACGGGCCACGAGAAACAAAAACAGCGCGAAGCTCACGGCCTGCCAACTCCAGGAGTCGACGAAAAGTGACCCACCGACCAGCACGATCAGCACTAACTCCGAAAGGCGCTCCAGGTGTTCCTTGAAAACCAGCGAGCCTTCGCTGACCGTCGGCGTCGAATCCTGATCGGCGTCCTGCGTCAATTCGTCTGTGCGCGGTTCATCGGTTTGTAGCCGTTGCGCTGTGTCGGCGGGCGCTCCCCTTAGTTTGAGCTCGGTCTGGCGCAACGCGACCGCCGCAAAGAAGACAGCCAAGAATCCCCAGGCGTCAACCAGTTCACTCAGGCCGTATACCGTTCCGATCAGACCCAGGCCGAGGAAGTCGTCCATGAGGTCGTGTCCCGTTGGCTTGTTGCGGAGCTCGCAGCTGGCGCGGGCGAGTACGCTGCCCAAGGCAACACCGATTGCGATCCCGGCCGCCGTCGCCCAAAGACCGTCAATCAGCATCCAGCGAAGGCCGAACTCACCGAGCTCGTGAAGCCCAAGGACGCCCAATCCAAGCATCACGAACGGAAATGCGCTGCCATCGTTCATGCCAGCCTCGCAGGTCAGGTGAAATCTCAGGCGGTCGCGGTCGCTGGGATGGCGGATCTGCACGTCGGTGGCCAGCACGGGATCGGTCGGTGC
>JBFGYN010000334.1:0-4731 GCA_041587415.1 Candidatus Competibacterales bacterium
CCACGCGGACAATTGGCTCCCGGTCTCACCGGGTTACCTGCTCGGAAGAGCCGGATGCGGTAACGCCGCACGTCCGGTTCTGTGAGGGTGAAAGCCAGCAATGGCTGATCTACTCGACTAACGAGACGCCTGCGAGGCGCTTCGAAGTGTTCGGCTCGCCAGGAATTCGTCCCCGGGCGTCCGTGCCAGCTCCCGCGGCTGCCGCAGGAGATCCTCGAGGGTCCCGAGCCGCCGGTCAAGAGTCTCGCGGTCGACCAAATCGACGCTCCTCGATTCGCTTCTGGCGTGCGCGCCGGTGGAAGTCGCGCCAATACGCTTCGTCGCCGGACTGCGCCATTGTTCGCACGAAAAAGCGAACGTACTCCTTCTCCTCCCGAGACAGCAGTTTGCGTCCCTGCAATGCGCGGTGTGCAAGCAATGGGGGTGCGTCGTTCAAAATCACGATGTGGGTCTTACCGAAATCCTCGAGGCCGCCCGCCAGTTGAATTTGATAGCGGAACCGTTCGCTGGGCGACAGATTCGGCGCCAGGTAGACGGCCAGGTCCCAGTCCGAATCCGGCCGTGGCGCACCGGCACCCCTGAAGCGGAAAAGGAACGCGAATAGCACCGTGTCCTCCCTCTTAAGCCGCCGTCGGAGCTCATCGACCGCGTTCATTCGGCGCCGCGGCCAAGCGTTGGCCCTTCCATCTCGCTCGATTCACCATTCTGCCGACCGTCTCGCGCTCACATGTTCGGATAGTTCGGTCCACCTCCGCCCTGGGGCACCACCCAGTGGATATTCTGGGTCGGGTCCTTGATGTCACAAGTTTTACAGTGCACGCAGTTTTGGGCATTGATCTGGAGTCGGGGCTGGCCGTCCTCGTGGATGATCTCGTAGACGCCTGCCGGGCAGTAGCGTTGTTCGGGCGCATCGTATTCGGCGAGGTTGACTTTGATTGGGATCAAATCGTCCTTGAGCGTCAAATGGCAGGGCTCGTCCTCCTCATGGTTCGTGTTCGAAAGAAAGACCGAGGAGAGGCGGTCGAAACTGACCACACCGTCCGGCTTCGGGTACGCGATCTTCGGACACTCGGAAGCCTTTTTGAGGGTCTTGTGATCCGCGTGATTGTGCAGGGTCCACGGTGCCTTGCCCCGGAACACGTAGGTGTCGAGCGCAGAGTAGGCGATACCACCCCACAAGCCCCAGCGAAACGATGGCCGTATGTTCCGCACCGCCTTGAGCTCCTCCCACAGCCAAGTGTCCTTGAGCCTCTCCGGATAGTTGCCGGCCTCGAGACCGCCTTCGCTGTCAGAAGACAACAGCTCGAACACCGCCTCGGCGGCGGTCATGCCGGATTTCATGGCGGTGTGAGTACCCTTGATCTTGGGCACATTCAAGAATCCGGCGGTGTCGCCCACCAAGAGCCCACCCGGGAAAGTAAGCTTCGGAAGTGACTGAAAGCCGCCTTCGGACAGCGCGCGAGCACCGTAGGCCACGCGCCGGCCACCGTCGAACGATCTGCGAATGCTCGGGTGCTGTTTGAAGCGTTGGAACTCCTCGAATGGCGACAGATGGGGATTCTGATAATCCAATCCGACCACGAATCCCACGGCCACTTGATTGTCTTCCAGATGATAGAGGAACGAGCCGCCGTAGGTGTCGCTACTCATGGGCCAACCGACGGTATGGACGATCAGTCCCGGCTCATGCAGAGCAGGATCGATCTCCCAGAGCTCCTTGATGCCGATGCCGTAGGTTTGGGGGTCGGCGCCGTCACGTAAATTGAACCGCTCGAACAAGCCTTTGGTGAGCGAGCCACGGCAACCCTCGGCGAAAATCGTTTGCTTGGCGTGCAAGGCCACACCCGGTTCGTGGTTCGGCCCCGGGGTGCGGTCCTTGTTGAGACCCATGTCACCGGTGGCGACCCCCCTCACGGCACCGGTTTCGTCGTAGAGCACCTCTGCCGCAGCGAATCCCGGATAGATCTCCACCCCCATGGCCTCCGCTTGCTCTCCCAACCAGCGGCACAGATTACCCAGGCTGACGATGTAGTTGCCGTGGTTGTGCATTTGTGGCGGCGTCGGCAATTTGAAGGATTTTTGCTCGGTAAGGAAGAGGAATCGATCTTCCCTGGCCGGTGTGTTCAATGGTGCGCCCTTCTCCTTCCAGTCGGGTATCAACTCGTTGAGCGCGCGCGGCTCGATTACCGCTCCCGAGAGAATGTGGGCGCCGATTTCGGAGCCCTTCTCGATCACGCAGACTGCCAGCTCTCGGCTTTTTTCTTCGGCAAGCTGGCGCAAGCGGATGGCTGTTGCCAGGCCCGAGGGGCCGCCGCCAACGACGACCACGTCGTATTCCATGCTCTCCCGTTCCACCGTTTACCTACCCCTCGCTTGATTGTATGGCGCGTGTGCAGCGAACTAGAGATTGGCAGGCGTGCCTCACGGGTGCAACACTGTGCGCGCGCGCATGGAGCCGGGCGTCATCGCGAAATCCAGAACCTTCTCCCGCACCGCAGGTCCTCGATTGTTGAATCATGATGAAGCGATTCCATTTTGCTGAAGGCGATTTGGCCATCTTCTGCCTCCCGGTACGCGCTCTTCGACGCTCGACGGAGGCTGATTTCTAGCATGAAGCCCGAGCACCTGGCCTTGGCGCTCCTGGCCAATCTCGCCTGGGCATTCAACTGGGTAGCGGGAAAATTCGGCACGCAGGCTTTTCCGCCGCTGATGTTCACCGGGCTTCGCTTTGCCATTCTACTCCTCGTCTTGCTCCCTTGGTTGCGTCCGGTACCCGGCCAGATGACACGGCTGCTACAGGTTGCGTCCATCATGGGTGTTTTGCACTTCGGCCTCATTTTCGCCGCCATGGCCGCTGCGGAGGATCTCTCCTCCGTCGCGATACTCAGCCAGCTGTATGCGCCGTTCTCTGCCATTTTGGCGTGGCTGATACTGGGGGAACGGCTAGGGTTGGCCAGGAGTCTCGGAATTTGCATTGCCTTTGCCGGTGTACTCGTAATCGGATTCGATCCGGTCGTGTTCAATAACTTGGATGCGCTCGGATTGGTCACCGGTGCTGCTCTGGCGCTGGGTTTGGCGACTGTCCTAATGCGGGGCATGACGGTCGGCGTGTTCACGATGCAGGCTTGGACGGCTCTGTTCGGCGTGCTCGGAATGCTGTTGCTATCGGCGATCTTCGAATCGAACCAGCTCGAGATTCTACGGACGACCGACTGGTCGGCTTTCGCCTGGCCGGTCTATTCCGCGCTGGGCGCATCGTTGGTGGGTCACGGGTCCGTCTATTTTCTGCTCACGCGGTATCCGGTGGGCATGATCTCGTCCGCCATGCTCCTCACGCCCGTCATCGCCGTGATGTTTGGCGTCCTCTTCTGGGGTGACGTCTTGACCTGGAAGTTGATCCTGGGCGGGGCGCTGACGATGGGAGGGGTCGCCGGAGTGGTCTTGGCCCCGGGCCGGACCCGGGTCGGGTCACCCGCCGATCGAATGTCCGATTCGTAGCGGGTCATTTCCAGATAACCTTGCCCAGTCGCGTCGCCTTCGACATCCACGGCACCCTCCCAATAACGCACAGTGAGCGTCATTTCCTGGTCATCCACGACGGCGGTAACTCGCAGAACCAGCGACTCGGCCGGGATCGTAAGCCGCCAAGCGCTCGGATAACGGTCGCCGGTCTCGGGACTGGTCCAGAACTCGAGCGGCTCCAGAAGCACGTCTTCGTGATCCAAGTGACGAGTCGTGCCGTCGGGTCCGACCAGTACCCCCTGACTGTGCCGGTCGGTGCCCCCGCCGCGTCGTCTCAGACGGTAGAACATCAAGTCCCGGCCATCGTCCAACTGCAGGGCAAACCAGTCCCAGCCGGTTTGTTCGGCGCCCAGCGCACTGGTGCTCCATTCCCGGTCGAGCCAGCTCGACCCGACGACATTCAGGATGTCGTTCCCGAGCGTGATGCGACCGAACGTGGGAAGTCGCGTATAGCTGTAGTAGTAGGAAGCGTTGCCAGGTTCGCCGCTCTTGCGGCTGAGGCCGCGGTCTCCCTGGAGTACCGGGTCCCGTTCGTTTTCCAGAGTCAACGCCAGTCCAATGCCTTCCTCCTGGGCGCGCAATGACATGGGAAATGTTGCATCTCCGGACCCGGCGAGCTCCCAATCCTCCAGCCAAACGCGAAAGGGTTGCCCGCGGGCACCCGCCAGTCCGACGGCTCCCCTTGCAAAGCGCTCGAATGCCCGGTGCTCCCCACGTTCCACGTCGGTAAGGGCAAAGTGACCCATGTAGACCTGCCTGGTGCGCCACGGGGAATCCGTCGGTGGATCGTTGGGCGACACGGCGATGCGGAATAGCGTCAGTTGGTAGCCGAAGCGGCGATCGTTCTCCGCAATCAGATTACCGGTAACGTACCACCATTCATTCCGAAAGTTGGGGTGCGGGCCGTGATCTTGTGGAAATTGGAAGCTCCGCGGCGCGTAAGCGCGCTCGTACCCGCTCGTGTCGCTGCCGCCGAGTGCGGCCTGGACATCTACCGCCGAGGGATCCTCCGGCTCGTTCCCACAACCTGCCAAGAGGCCAATGATGGAAAGCAATACGGCCGAAGGACGTCTCGAAACGGTCTCCATGGCCGCCGCAAACTCTCGCTCCCGAAAACGGCTCATTGACTGTGAATACCCTTGTTTGGTCAAGCGCAGAGTGCATGCTCACGAAACGTGAGCGCCGATTCGCCAAGCAAGCTGTCTGCTA
>JBFGYN010000335.1:0-4727 GCA_041587415.1 Candidatus Competibacterales bacterium
CTGGCGCTCGACGATACAGGTCGCGACCTTGAGCAGTGTTTCGTTGCGATTCTGCAGGCTTTTCAGGAACCATCGCGCTTCCTGGAGATGATTGCGCATAGTCTGGTTATCGGCGCTGTTGTCGGCACGCCTCACCAAGCTGGAATAGTACGGGTTGACCCTCAGCCGCGGTGAGGTCTCGGCATTGAGTTCCACCCGCCAGGTGCCGCCGGATTTGTACACGAATGCGTCCGGGACCACGTATTGGGGTTCGGGGCCGGGCAGGGCCGAGCCGGGGCGTGGATTCAGCGTTTGGATGAGCGCCATGATCTCGGTCAGTTCGTCGCGGCTGACCTTCATGCGGCGCATGATCTGATTGAAATCCCGCGCGCTGAGATTGTCCAGGTGGTTTCGAAGGACCGTACTCGCCTCGGCCAGCCACGGGGTGTCCGGTGGCAGCTCGTTCAGTTGGATCAGCAGGCACTCCCCCGGGTCGCGCGCCGCAACACCCGTTGGATCGAAGCGTTGCACCAGGCGAAGGACGGCCTCCATCTCATCCAGATCCACATCCAACCCTGGATCCAGGCCAATGCGGAGCTCTTCCAAGGTCTGGGTTAGGTATCCGTCGTCGTTCACGGCGTCGATGATCGCCAGCGCGATTTCACGGTCGGTGCTGGAGAGGCGAGTCAATTCCAGTTGCCAATGCAGATGATCGTGCAACGTCGTGACGCCAGAACTGCGATTCTCGAACATGTCCGGCAACCCGCTGTCATCAGACTTGGACAGGGCGGTCGAACCATCGTAGCTGTCGTAGACGTCGTCCCAACCACTGTCCACCGGGAGGTCGTCCGGAATTCCCGAGTCCGCCTCGCCGCCCAGCTCCCGCTCGTCGGATTCGGATTCGGTCGTGGTCGATTGCTCCGGTTTGGCCTCTGCATCGGTCTCGGCAATCAGCTCATCGTACTGATCCTCGTCTACCTCGAGCATCAGGTTGGAGTCGAGAACGGTCTGCACCTCCTGTTGGAGTTCCAGCGTCGAGAGTTGCAGCAGCCGAATTGCCTGTTGCAACTGTGGCGTCATGGTCAGCGTTTGACCGATGCGAAGCTGCAGCGATGGTCTCATTGGGTGCCCGGCCGGCTTGGTTGGTTGCTGAAAGAGTCGAGTGTGCTAAGCAGTAATCATGCCACTCCTTCGCAACGTCGCGCAAGCCCGGAATTTCGCCGCTTTCACGGGAACTTCCCATACTCGCGAGTTACAACCGGAAGTTCTCTCCGAGATACACTTCCCGCACTTGACGGTCGGCGAGGATCTCCTCTGCTTCCCCTTGTGCGATAACGGTTCCCGCATTGAGTATGTACGCGCGCGCGCAGATGCTCAGTGTTTCTCGCACGTTGTGGTCGGTAATGAGAACCCCGATTCCGCGGTCGCAGAGATGCTCGACGAGTCTTCGAATGTCGAGGACGGAAATCGGATCGACGCCCGCAAACGGTTCGTCCAATAGAATAAAGCGCGGTTCGGCGGCGAGCGCTCGGGCAATTTCGACCCGGCGCCGTTCACCGCCGGAAAGGCTGATTCCCAGATTGTTTGCGATGTGGCCGATGTGCAATTCGTGAAGCAATGCCGCCGCAAGCTCCTGGCGCTCAGCCGCGGAGGCGATGTCTCGGCGGGTTTCCAGAATCGCCAAAATGTTGTCCGTCACGGTGAGTTTCCGAAACACCGATGGTTCCTGCGGCAGATAGCCGACGCCGAGCCTGGCCCGAGCGTGCATGGGGAGTGGCGTGATGTCGCGCCCGTTCAGTAGGATCCTGCCCCGATCACAGCCGATCAGCCCTACGACCATGTAAAACGTCGTCGTTTTTCCGGCGCCGTTTGGCCCGAGCAAACCCACCACTTCGCCGCTTTCGACGCGCAGTGAAGCGCCGCTCACTACCATACGACCCCGGAAACTCTTAGCGACGTCTTCGGCGATTAGAGTAGCCATGTCGGGCGTCAGGGATTGTCATTGGTATTTTGGATTTCGACCCCCGACGCTCGTAGCAACAGTTTCTGAAAGAGCCATTTCTTGTTTCACTGCCCTCTCCCCGTCGAGCCGAACGGTGCGTGCCTCAGTTGGTGGATCCGGCATCCCGGGATTTGGGCTGCAAAATCATGCGAACGCGGTCTGTCCCTTCGGGTGTGCGTTTGGCGACTACCCGATCCTCGATGACGTTGTACTCGATTCGAGCGCCGCGCAGCTTGTCCTTACCTTGATTGACCCAGGCGTCCCCTGTGAGTACGACCAACGATTTTGCCGAGAGGTAGTCGATCGTGCGGCCCCCACCCTCCACGTCCACGTCCTGCCCATCGGGCCGCTGGCGGAAGTGTGCAGGCTGACCCGTCGCCTGCATCGAATCGAACCGACCGCTTGCGGTCCGAACGACGAGCCGATCCGCTTCCAGTCGCATGCTGCCCTGAGTGACCACGACGTTGCCGGTATAGGTGCTAACACCGGCGGCATTGTCCAACTCCGCCTGGTCGGCCTCTACTTCGATCGGCTCATTTCGGTCCGTGGAAAGTGCCGATGCGTCCAGCGGCAATAGCAATATCAACCCGAGCCATGCAGCGTTCACGGTGTTGCCTCGTCTGCGTTCGCTTTGTGCCAGCCGCGCACCTTGGTCTCGAGCCAAACCCGGTCTCGACCCAGGTCCGCGCGCATACCGACGGCATTGACGATGCCTGTGCCGGTGGCGATCTCGACGGGAAGGGACGTTTGGGCTACGTTGTCGTCCGGGTATATTTCCAGGTAGCTGGTCGACATGACCGCCGGCCTTCCGCCTCCCGCGTCGAGTTCCTCGAGGCGGACTGAGTCGTACAGTTTTACCAATTTGTGCCCATCCGCCACCCAGCCCCTCTCGGCACTACCGCGCCGAGTCATGCGCTGGGACTCGAAGCCCGAGTAGCGAGGGTCGAGAAGATCGATGCCCGACGTTCCAGGCCCCTGGGTCATCTTTGCCGCCTCCAAGGTGTATCGCGGCAGCCCGTCGGCACCCAGACGCGTCAGTGCGACTCCGGTACCGAACGCCCGCGGAGCGGTGGAGTCGGCGCTGCGTTGGCGTTCCAAGTTATCCTCGATCTGGCGCAAGTACCAAGTGCTGAGGGCAGCCAGTGCCACCAAGAACACGATCGGGACGAGTCCTCGAATGATGCTCACGAAACATACCTCGCACGCAGCGGGGCCAGCGCACCTTGTGCCTGCAGGATCATCTCGCAGGCATCGCGCGCCGCGCCGCGCCCACCTTGGCGCGGCGTGCGCCAGTGGGCATGCTCGAGCACGAATGCGTCCGCATCCGCTACGGCAATCGCCAGGCCAATGCGTCGCATGACCGGAAGGTCGACGATGTCGTCGCCCACATAGGCCACCTGATTGGGATCGAGCCCTGTTTTCTCCAGCAGTTCCTGGAACGCCTGAAGCTTGTCTTCGATGCCCAAATACACGTGCTCGACGCCGAGATCCCGCATGCGATGAACGACGCTCTCGGAGCGACGGCCCGAAATAATTGCCGCTTCGATGCCCGATTCCCTCAACAGCTTGATCCCGTGCCCGTCACGGACGTTGAAGCTCTTCGATTCCGTACCGTCGCAATGAACGTGCAGGCGTCCGTCGGTGAGCACGCCATCCACATCGAAAATCACCAGCCGAATGCCGGTTGCGCGGCGTCGAAGCTCTGAATTCATGTCACGCGACCCCCGAACGCAGCAAGTCGTGCATGCCGACCGCGCCCACCAGCCGATCGGCGGCGTCGACGACGGGCAGCGCGTTGATCTTGCGGTCTTCCATTATGTGCAATGCCTCCGCGGCGAGCATATCGGGCAAGACGGTCGTGCACGCGCGCGTCATCACATCCGATAGCCGTGTTTGATGCACGTCCACATCGCGGTCCAGAGCGCGGCGAAGGTCGCCGTCGGTAAAGACGCCTAGCACCCGCTCGTCTTCGTCCACGCCAATCGTCAGGCCCAAGCCCTTCGTGGACATCTCCACCAGCACATCCGGCAGTGGGTCGTCCGGCCGACTGCAGGGAATGTTTCCGTCGGTGCGCATGATGTCGCTAATGTGTAGCAGCAGTCGTCGTCCCAGCCGCCCCCCGGGATGGGAACGCGCGAAATCTTCGGACGTGAAATGACGCGACTCCAGGAGAGCCACCGCCAGCGCGTCGCCGAAAGCCAGGGTAGCTGTTGTGCTCGCCGTTGGTGCCAGCCCGAGGGGACACGCCTCTTTCTGGACCCGGACATCCAAATTCACGGTCGCCGCCTTGGCGACGCTCGAGTTTGGGTTGCCAGTAAGGCTGATGAGCGGCACACCGAGACGCTTTATCAGTGGCAGTATCGTGATGATCTCACCGGTCTCGCCCGAATTGGAGATTGCCAGGACGACGTCGTGTCGGGTGATCATTCCCATATCGCCGTGGCTCGCCTCACCCGGGTGTACGAAGAAGGCGGGGCTGCCCGTGCTCGCAAGTGTCGACGCGATCTTCCCGCCGATGTGACCGGACTTTCCCATACCCAGTACCACGATGCGTCCGGTGCAACCAAGCATGTGCCTGCAAGCCTCCACGAACTGGTCGTCGACTCGCTCGACCAGCGCTCGAATGGCCGCGGCCTCGGTCTCGAGAACCGCTGTTCCAAGCTGTTTGATGCGTTCCGGGTTCATGGAATCTGGGTAAAGTAGAGAAGCATTTGATAGCCCGCGAAGGCCATCAGCAGGATAGCAC
>JBFGYN010000336.1:0-4721 GCA_041587415.1 Candidatus Competibacterales bacterium
ACCGGCTCGTTGACCCGCCTGGTCCTGGGGATCTGGACCGATCAGTACGGCGGCCGGGTGGTCTTCACCTTGGTGATGCTGGCGGCGGCGGTTGCAACCTGGCTGCTGACCTGGGCCGACACCTACCCCATGCTGCTGGCGGCGGCCTTGGGCGTGGGTATTGCCGGGGGCTCGTTCGCGGTCGGAGTGGCCTATGTGTCCAAGTGGTACCCGGCGGGGCAGCAGGGCACGGCACTCGGTATATTCGGAGCAGGCAACGTGGGTGCCGCTGTCACCAAGTTCCTGGCACCGTTCGTCATGGTGGCCTTCGGCTGGCATGCGGTAGCGCAGATCTGGGCCGGCGGCATTGCCGTGATGGCGGTACTGTTTTGGCTACTCAGCCGAGACGACCCGGAATACGCGAGCAGGCGCCAGGCCCACGCCAAAGCCCCACCGTTCTGGCCGCAATTGGAACCGCTGAAGAAGCTGCAGGTCTGGCGCTTCTCCCTGTACTACTTCTTCGTATTCGGTGCTTTCGTGGCGCTCGCCTTGTGGCTGCCCCGCTACTTGGTGGGTGTCTACGCCTTGAGCATCGAGACCGCTGGGGTGCTCGCGGCGCTATTCTCCCTGACGGCCAGCCTTTTCCGAATGCTGGGCGGCTACCTGTCGGACCGTTACGGTGCCCGCACGGTGATGTACTGGACATTCTTTGTCTCCACCTTGAGCACTTTCCTGCTGTCGTATCCGCCTACCGACTACGTGGTACACGGTATTCACGGCGAGTACCGCTTCAGTCTTGCGATGAATGTCACGGGATTCGTCGCTCTGACCGTCCTGCTCGGGTTCTTCATGTCGCTCGGCAAAGCGGCGGTCTACAAACACATCCCGACCTACTACCCCAAGCACGTGGGAGCGGTCGGCGGCATGGTCGGCATGATCGGCGGTCTGGGGGGATTCCTGCTGCCGCTGACCTTCGGCATGCTCCTCGACGTCACCGGTATTTGGCAAAGTTGTTTCATGCTGCTGTTCGTGCTGGTCGGCTCGGCATTGTTGTGGATGCATTTCGCGATCCTACGCATGGAGCGACGGGTCGTTCCGGTGCTGACGGAAGTCTCGCAGGACTTGCCGGAACTGGCCTCGCCCTCACCGCTGGTACTGACGGAATGGAACCCGGAGGACAAGACTTTCTGGGCCGCCAAGGGCAAACGCATCGCCACCCGAAACCTGTGGATCTCCATTCCGGCACTTCTGCTCGCATTCGCGGTATGGATGGTATGGAGCGTGGTGGTCATCAACCTTCCCGCGCTCGGCTTCGCCTACAGCACCAACGAGCTCTTTTGGCTGGCCGCGTTGCCTGGGCTCTCGGGGGCGACGCTCCGGATCTTCTATTCCTTCATGGTTCCGATCTTCGGCGGCCGGCGGTGGACTGCGATCTCCACCGCCTCGCTGCTGCTGCCGGCTCTGTGGATCGGGTTTGCGGTGCAGAACCCGGATACGCCTTACACCGTGATGCTGATCCTGGCGCTGTTGTGCGGTTTTGGCGGCGGCAACTTTGCCTCCAGCATGGCCAACATCAGTTTCTTCTACCCACAGGCGCAGAAAGGCGCGGCGCTGGGCATGAACGCCGGGCTCGGCAATCTTGGGGTGAGCACGGTGCAATTCCTGGTGCCTTTGGTCATCACCGCGGGCGTATTCGGAGCGCTGGGCGGCGATCCGCAAATTCTGGTCAAGGGCGAAAGCACTCGCGAAGTCTGGCTGCAGAATGCCGGATTCATCTGGGTTCCTTTCATCCTGATTGTGACCATAGCGGCTTGGTTCGGCATGAACGACATCGCCTCGGCGAAAGCCTCGTTCCGGGAACAGGCGATCATATTCAAGCGCAAGCACAACTGGCTGATGTGCATTCTCTACACCGGGACCTTCGGCTCTTTCATCGGCTACTCGGCGGCTCTCCCTCTGCTCATCAAAACCGAGTTTCCCGCGATCGACCCCGTCCGCTTCGCGTTTCTCGGGCCGCTGATCGGTGCTCTGATCCGGCCAGTGGGCGGCTGGCTGGCTGACAAGCTGGGTGGCGCTCGAGTGACCCTGTGGAACTTCGTCGCCATGGCCGTAGCCGTGGTCGGTGTGCTGTACTTCCTGCCCGGCGAGACGGGCGAAGGCAGTTTCGTCGGCTTCCTGTTGATGTTCCTGGTGCTGTTTGCGACCACCGGAATTGGCAACGGCTCGACTTTTCGGATGATCCCGGTGATCTTCATGACCGAACACGAACGGGCCTCTGCCGGCGATGGGGAATCCGCGCTGATCCACGCTCGCCGTGCCGCCCAGAAGGAATCCGCGGCAGTACTCGGTTTCACCTCGGCAATCGCCGCCTACGGCGCCTTCTTCATCCCCAAGAGCTTCGGCACGTCCATCGCCCTGACCGGTGGAGCAGACGCCGCGCTGTTCGGTTTTGTCGTGTTCTACGCAATCTGCGTTGCCCTGACCTGGTGGTACTACGCACGCCGGCAGGCGGAAATTCCCTGTTAGCAGGTTTGGACGTCGCATGTCTCTCAGTTCACCGCGAAGCGAGCAACACAAATGAGTCATTTTCTCGACCGATTGATGTTCTTTCGAAAGGTCCAGGACCAGTTCGCCGATGGTCACGGCGAAACCACCCTGGAAGACCGATCCTGGGAGAAGTCCTACCGCCAGCGCTGGCAGCACGACAAAATCGTGCGTTCCACCCACGGCGTGAACTGCACCGGGGCCTGCAGCTGGAAGATCTACGTCAAAGACGGCCTGGTGACCTGGGAGACCCAGCAGACCGACTACCCGCGCACCCGCCCCGACCTGCCGAACCACGAGCCACGGGGCTGCGCCCGCGGCGCCAGCTACTCCTGGTACATTTACAGCGCCAACCGCTTGAAGTATCCCATGATCCGCGGACGGCTGCTGAAGCTCTGGCGTGCGGCCCGGGCGCAACACAATGACCCGGTGGAGGCCTGGGCGTCCATCGTCGAGGATTCCGGGAAAAGCAACGAGTACAAGTCCAAGCGCGGTCTTGGCGGCCTGGTTCGAAGCACCTGGGACGAGGTCAACGAGATCATTGCCGCGGCCAACGTCTACACCGTCAAGACCTATGGGCCGGACCGGGTATTCGGTTTCTCCCCCATCCCGGCCATGTCGATGGTCTCCTACGCCGCGGGTTCCCGCTATCTTTCGTTGATCGGCGGCGTCTGTCTGTCGTTCTACGACTGGTACTGCGACCTGCCGCCCGCCTCGCCCATGACCTGGGGCGAGCAGACCGACGTTCCGGAGTCGGCCGACTGGTACAACTCCAAATTCATTATCATGTGGGGCTCCAACGTGCCGCAGACCCGCACGCCCGACGCCCACTTCATGACTGAGGCACGCTATAACGGCACGAAGATCGTGGTCTGCTCCCCCGATTACGCCGAAGCCACTAAGTTTGCCGACCTGTGGCTGGCGCCCAAACAGGGCACCGACGCGGCCCTGGCTATGGCCATGGGCCATGTCATCCTGCGCGAGTTCCACCTGGACAACCCGAGCGAGTACTTCGTCGATTACTGCCGCCGCTATACCGACCTGCCGTTCCTGGTGCAGCTGCAGGACACCGGCAAGGGCCTCGCAGCGGGACGCTTCCTGCGCGCGGCGGACTTCGACGCAGGCCTGGGACAGGACAAGCACCCGGACTGGAAGACCGTGGCGCTTACCGAGGCCGGCGACCCGGTGGTGCCCCAGGGCTCCATCGGCTTTCGCTGGGACGAAAGCGGGCGTTGGAATCTGGAGGAGAAGGAGGGCGGCGAAGGGCGCGAGGCAAAGCTACGCCTGTCGCTGATCGACGCGAGCGACGACGTCGCCTCGGTGGCGTTCCCCTATTTCGGCGGCATCGAGCGCAAGCACTTTCGCCACACGGCACACGACGCGGTGCTCACGCGCAAGGTGCCGGTCAAACGCATGAAGCTCGCCGATGGCGGCGAATCCCTGGTGGCTACGGTCTACGATCTCATGCTCGCCCAGTATGGCCTGGATCGCGGCCTGGACGATCCGGCTGTGGCGAAAAGCTACGACGACGACATTCCGTACACTCCGGCTTGGCAGGAGCACATAACCGGCGTGGACCGCCGCAACGTCATAAAGACCGCGCGCGAGTTCGCCGACACGGCCGCCAAGACGAACGGGCGGTCAATGGTGATCCTGGGGGCCGGCCTCAACCACTGGTACCACATGGATATGAACTACCGCGGCATCATCAACATGCTGATGCTGTGCGGTTGCGTTGGTCAGTCCGGCGGTGGCTGGGCGCACTACGTGGGCCAGGAGAAGCTGCGTCCACAGACCGGCTGGCTGCCGGTGGCATTCGGGCTGGACTGGGCGCGCCCGCCGCGGCACATGAACAGCACGTCGTTCTTCTACGCCCACAGCGATCAGTGGCGTTACGAGTCGCAAAAGGTTTCCGATCTGGTGTCGCCCCTGGCGGATCCCGAGGAATGGCAGCACAGCCTGATCGACTGCAACGTGCGCGCCGAGCGCATGGGTTGGCTGCCCTCGGCACCGCAGCTGGGCCGCAATCCTTTGGAGGTGGTCAGGGCGGCAGAGGCCGCGGGAAAAGATCCCAAGGATTATGTGGTTGAAAACCTCAAATCCGGTGACCTGCGCCTCGCCTGCGAAGACCCCGACGACCCGGCGAACTTCCCGCGCAATCTGTTCGTCTGGCGCTCCAATTTGCTCGGCTCGAGCGG
>JBFGYN010000337.1:0-4696 GCA_041587415.1 Candidatus Competibacterales bacterium
CCGATCAACCACCTGCGAGCTAGCCGAAGGCCGCCCTGGTGAAATATCCGGGCTAGTCCGCACGGCCGACCGGGATCCCGAATCAGAGTCGGGTGGGCGCGGTTCCGCGCGCGAGCTTGAACTCGCATCGCAGCATCTCCCCCTGGGAACCCTGACCAGTTCAGGCTTTTTTTTGCGACAAGAAAATGCGTCGCACGATTCCATTTGCGATACATTCTGATTCCAATAGAGAAAACGCACTCGCGTTTTTCGCTTCCCGTGCGCCGGGAATGTCGGTTAGCCCCCTTTCCGCGTTTCCCCGGGATTTCCGGTTGCAACCGGACACCAGGACAGACAGGCTAGGCGGTCTGGTCGCACCCAGCCACGACACATTCGGGCGCCCGACGGTGCCCGGTCGGTATGGTGTCGCAGAAACGACAAATTGCATTGATGGACGGCTAGTCGATGGCGGTGATCATTGATGGCAAGGCATTCGCAGCGAACCTGAGAAGTCGCCTCGCGACGGAAGTGGCGGCACTCCAGGCCGAGACGGGGGAGACTCCTGGTCTGTCGGTCGTGCTCGTCGGGGAGGACCCGGCAAGCCAGGTCTATGTCCGGAACAAGGCCCGGCAGGCGCGCGCAGTGGGCATGACATCGGCAGAGCACCGATTGGCAAGTGACACGCCATTGGCAGAATTGCTCGGCCTCATCGACCGGCTGAACGCCGATCCCAAGGTGCACGGCATCCTGGTGCAGTTACCTTTGTCCGCGCACATGAACGAACAGGCCGTGCTTCGCCGAATCGATCCGGCAAAGGACGTCGACGGATTTCACCCCTTGAACGTCGGCCTGCTGGTGATCGGAGAGACTACGCTCATACCCTGTACACCTCTCGGATGCCTGATGCTTCTCAAAGACCAGCTTGGTGATCTCGCCGGCCTGCGCGCGCTGGTTCTGGGGCGGTCCAACATTGTCGGAAAGCCGATGGCAGCTCTTCTACTGCGCGAAAGCTGCACCGTGACGCTCGCGCACTCCCGAACGAAAAATTTGCCGGACGAGTGCCGACAGGCGGATATTCTCGTGGCGGCGGTCGGTCGTCCGAGGATGGTACAGGGCGATTGGATCAAACCCGGCGCTACGGTCATCGACGTGGGCATCAATCGCATCGTAGCGCCGGGTGGCAAGAGCCGTCTCGTCGGCGACGTGGACTTCGATGCGGCAGAACGCGTCGCGGGAGCGATCACGCCCGTGCCCGGGGGAGTCGGCCCTATGACCATCGCCTGCCTTCTTTACAACACGCTGCGCGCGACGCAACGCCAGATGAACGATTCCGAGCTGCGGTGGACCTGCACTGACGGGTGAGCGCGTGGTTCACATACTTAGTTTCCCTGCCAGGGCGGGCAAAAGTAATGTCGGCCAAATTGAATCGCTCGAAAGAAGATTCCCAGCCTGACGCGGTCCAATTGTGAAATTCTCAGACCAACCAATGGAGAGCGCCTACCGGAAAGTGGCTCGCCATCTAGAACCTCTCATCTACGTGGAGCCCAGAGCGCGGGAAGCGCGTGAGGCAATCGGCCTGTCAGCGATGCAGTCGCTGCTGAAACTTCTCGGAAATCCCGAGAGTGAACTTGCCATAATCCACATCGCAGGCTCGAAGGGCAAGGGATCGACCGCGCTGATCGGTGAAGCAATCTTACGAAGCGCCGGCCTGAGCACCGGCACTTTCACCTCCCCACATCTGGAACGATGGACCGAACGGATCCGTGTGAATGGCCTAGCTGTGGACGCCGAAAAACTGGCTGACGCGCTCGACGCAATCTCCCCTTGCATCGAAATGCTTCGGGCGTCGGACCCAGCCAATCCGCCAACGTTTTTCGAAGTGCTCACGGCAGTAGGGTTCCTGCTGTTCCGCGAGGCTCGGGTGGACTGGGTGCTCCTGGAAGCCGGCATAGGTGGCAGGCTCGATGCGACAAACGTGGTGAGGCCACGCGCAGCGTGCATCACGAGTATCGAACTGGAACACATGGATCGCCTCGGTGATAGCATTCAGAGTATTGCACGCGAAAAGGCTGGGATTGCGAAACCCGGTGTCCCCCTTGTGATCGGCCCCGTTAGCCGCGAGGCTCGAGCAACGATCACTCGCGAGGCGCGAACTCGAGGCGCAACAGTCATCGCGCCCCCGTCGGACTACTCGATAACATTCGAGGCCGCCAATCACGGCAATTCACGATTGGAAATCCGCAGTGATAAATTTCGAGTTTCATCACGCTTTTCGAGGCCGAGCCATACGCTCGCGTGGAACGCAGGTATCGCGGTCATGACGCTCGACGCGGCAGCCGCCCTTCCCCGCAACGACCTGATCAAGGCGTGCACCCGCGCGTTGGAATCGGTGGAACTGCCGGCCCGTTGTGAGTTGATTGCAACAGTACCCGCTGTGCTCGTCGATTCGGCGCACACGGAAGCGTCGGCGCTGGCCCTGTCAGACATGATCCGCATGCTCGGTCTGCGGCCTGTGCACATGGTTATTTCCATGTCGGCAAAACGAAACCTCGAGCCCGTTTGCCGAATAATTGGCAACATCGCGGAACGCGTTACCGCAACGCGAGCGGAGTCCACAAGGTGTCTTGCACCGGAGTCGATCGCAGCGACACTGCGAACTCTACACCCTGACCGAGTCGTCGAGGTCTGCGCCGATCCGTATACCGCCGTTCGCAGCGCACACAAGACGTTACCCAGGAGCGGCCTACTGTGCGTTGCCGGCTCCGTATACCTCGCGGGGCTTGCGCGATCGATGTTCAGTGGTGGCCGCTGAGGCCATGCATTTTCAGCGCGCGCGTGAATTCATCGCAAGCGGACATGGGAATTCCGAGCAGATCGGAGTTTCCACGGGGTACCTGGCGGTCCGAGTGAAGCAGCCGATGGGCCATTTTCCAGTGCGTCAGTAGGCAACAAATCCATTCGGCAATGATCGCCGTCTACAGCCGTGGCAACCGGGTTTCGTAGCACCTTGAGTAGAAAATCTTCCCGATATTCCGGGCAGAGACGCCCCTCGCGCCAGGCAGTGTTTTTCGTTCTGCTCATGATTCTGGTGATTGGCCTGGTTGCGGCGTGGGTACTCACCTGGGATGCCCTTGACGGTGGTAACGGACTCCCCGCCCCGTCCCATTTGGCCGACAAGATTCGCGGATTGGGCGCTTGGGGTGTCCTCGCATCAATTGGACTGATGATCGTGCACTCGTTCGTGCCATTTCCTGCGGAAATACTCGGCTTCGCGAACGGCCTGGTGTTTGGGGTATTTTGGGGAAGTGCCGTGACATGGATCGGTGCAATGCTGGGGGCCTACCTGGCATTCGGTCTGTCCCGGCTATTGGGGAGGCCGTTCGTGGATCGCATGCTGTCGGCTCACGCCAGTGGAGCGGTTGAGCGGTGGAGCCATGACGAAGGCGGCTGGACGTTGCTGATCTGCCGACTGATTCCGATCATCGCATTCAACCTGATCAACTACGCAGCAGGCCTCACACGCATTGGATGGTGGACGTTTACTTGGGCCACCGGAATTGGAATCTTGCCCATCACCATTCTTATGGCGGCGCTGGGCAGTCAAATGGAGGAACGCTCTTGGTGGTTGGCGGTATTGGTACTCATTCTCTTAGCCGCGGCTGCGATAGGGCTGCGACACGTCATGGCCGCCAAACGGGGGCCTCGCAACCGTTCCGGTAAAGAGGCGTAGAGCAAAACTAGCCATTCGATTGACCGCCGCTGCCATACTTTTCCCGATGGAGGCGACGTGCCTGACCCACCCAATCACCGCGCCGAAAGCGACTGGCGAGTCCAGGTACGCCGTCCGCGATTCGATCGATGTCGGAGTCGTCGAGATTGGCAATTTGTTGAAAACTTGCATAGCCCTTCTCGCGCAGAATCGATTGCGTGACAGAACCAACTCCGGATATCAAGGTTAGATCGTCCTCGGGTGGTTCCGATGTCCCGGAGTGCGCCCGGAGGGCAGCTTGTTTCGATACTTCCCGCAGCCCGGCACTGAGAGCGTCCAGCCGGTCGGCCAGCCGATCCAGATCGGCCCCCGACGGCCTGCCGAAGTGCGAGGCTGCCTGTACGACGCCCTCCTCGAGAACATTTTCGAGCCGCTGCCAAGCGTCAGCGTGTTCAGATGGATCGGATGACTTGCCCGCGCGCGCGCCCACACTGCTGATGGCGCGCACGCCTTCGCGCTGCACCCGCTCCAGGGCGGCCATGCCGCCTAACCACAGTTGCCCGGCGGTAAGCAGCAGAAGCTCCACGAAGGGGCTCTCGGAAGACGCGTCCCGACCTTCGTTCGTCATTGAATCGACCTCCGTTATCCAATTCAGCTTGCCGGGCGAAACAACCAACGGGTCGATCCGCTGCCGAGAAACATGAGCATCGCGCCATCGGTTGATCATGGAGCCGGGCTGGCGGCCAGGTAGGGAACCTGCCGGCCCGCTTGCAAATCCGTCCACTTGGGTCAATGGACCGCCGGCGACGCTTCTTTGTTCCCGCGCCTCGCCATTGCCGCATGATGCTTGGCAGCTCACTCGTCCGGCCCGGACCAACGACGCTGCGCCGACATTCTATCGGCGAGCGCGACAGCCAGCCCGAACGTTGCACCGGTATCCGGAAATTTCGCGGGACCCTGTCGAAACCCGATCGTAGGATCGCGCTAACCCGAATCGCTCACCAGGCC
>JBFGYN010000338.1:0-4690 GCA_041587415.1 Candidatus Competibacterales bacterium
GCAGCACGTTCACCACCCTGCTGCCCCGACCACACGGGGCCACCTAACCCGGATATTTCACCAGGGCGGCCTCCGGTGAGAGAGTGTCAATGGCTAATATACGCACGAATCACTGTTTTGCTTGACCCAATTGCCCAAATTCGAGCGTCCTGGTGCAACGTTCGGGCTATGCCGCCGAGTCGATGCGAGGGCAACGATACTGGGCGTAATTTGACCGATGCAGCTAGTTTTTCCGGCGTAACGCAAAGTATCCGATCATGGACCAGCGCCCCCACCACCACTTGAAGTGGATCTTTCCGAGGTAGACGCCGCCCCTCACCTGGACCACTTCGTCCACGATCCTGCGGATGGAAAGCATCGGATTGTCGGGCCGATCATAGTCGATGCGAAAAACCTGCCGGTCTTTGTCCACCATTCCCTGTCGGATGCTGGTATCGAAAACAAACGCGCGAAACGTTCTGTGGTCATGGTCGACCTTGTCCCGGTAAAACGGGAATACCACCGAGAGAATGATGCGCGAGTCCTGACTGAACAAATTATCGCCCTTACTTTGATCGCGAATCAGGAACTTACCCTTCCACGGCATCCAGATGGAGGCGATCCACTCCACGACCGGCGTCACGATCGGTGCGATATCGAGGGCGACCAATTCCCCGTCGTACTGCCCGTTCAAGGGTGGATCAGGCGGTTGGCCAGCCCGAAACAGCTCGTTCAGATCGGCGAGACCCCGCTGTCGGTCATCGTCCAGCACCTTCTCGAGGTCACGGACCGGATCCGCAGACCTATCCACTGCCGGGCTCCCGTGAGATTGCTCGTTCACTGTTTTTCCCTCCTATTTTCGGCGTGCAGTCATTCACTGGCACGACCAAAATCGGCCGATCGTTGCTGATCCGACCGCCGGGGGTCATGCACTCCTGGCGGCGTCAGAACCCGAGCGGGCATCCGCGATGATCACATCGCTCGCCTTCTCGCTGATCATGTAGACGGCCGATACGATGAAGAATCCGGGAATCTTGGGAAACACGGACGCATCGACAATGCGGAGGTTTTTTGCACCGTGGACTCTGAAGTTGCTGTCGACTACCGCCATGGAATCGGTTGCGGGCCCCATCTTGCACGAACACGACGCATGATGACCCCACGCGTTGTCGCGGATGAACTCACGGATTTGCTCTCGCGTTTGCACCTCCGGCCCGGGGACAACCTCTTCGGCAACGATGTCTTTGGCGCGCGCGACGATTCGCCTCACCAGGTCCACACCGGCCACCACCGATTCCAAGTCTGAATCGAAGTCCGTGCCCTCGTCGAAGTAGTGAAAGTTGATCGCAGGAACGTCGGTCGGATCGGCCGAACGAAGCGTCACGCGGCCGGCTGTGTTGTTGCTGTGTGCCTTGAGTATTGCCCAGGTAAAGAAGTCCTTTCGCTGAGCGATGTAGTCCGAGTAGCCCGGATAGTAGCCCTCGAAACGCCCCAACAAACCAAAAATGAACAGATCCGGCTCCGAACGCTCGGGATACGAGCGGTTGATGATCGACACCACGGCACCGTTGGTCGTGTAGGGGCCTTCGCCACGAAGCCACTGTCGGAACTGGGGATCCGGTTCCTCTCCCGCCTCCGGCGCGCGGTAGCTCATTCCCTTCATGGAGGTGAAATCGCCGTTCATCCTGGTGACGACAGCGACCTCGTAGCGATCCTGCAGGTTTTCGCCGACTCCCGGTAACTCCACGCGCAGCGGTATGCCGTGCTTCTGGAGTTCATCTCGCGGTCCGATTCCGGATAGCTTCAGAATTTGCGGCGTGTTGAATGCCCCACCGCAAAGGATGACCTCGCGACGGGCGGAGACGCGCATTGGCTCCAGCGTCCCGCGGCCGCCGGATCGGGGGTCTGCGCGGTACAAGCTCGGACCGGAGAAGAATTCGACCCCGGTCGCTCGATTGTTTTCGTCGAGCAGGACTCGACTGACAAGCGCATGAGTACGAATGACGAGATTGCCGCCACACGCGGATTGGGCTTCACGAAGGAACTCGCGGCTACCGATTCGCCGACCCCCGTCGGTGGACAGCGGTGTCACACAGACTCCTTCGACACTGCGTTTCACGAGGCGCCAATCGTTTGGATCCAGGTCTCCTCGCAGCTTCAGCAAAAGCCCCGTCAGGGTGCTGTCGAGCGTGGCGGCGGACTCTTTCACAGCGGCTCTCACGAGTGCTTTGAGGAATCGGTCCCGGACCATCAGGGCCGGGTCGGCCAAGTTCGTGGCGAGCCAGCCGCTGAAACCGTGACGTGTTCCAATCTCGAAGCTGCTCGCATATTCGCAGCGTTCGAGCCGTTCGAAATAGCGGCGCATATTGTCCGGGCGCCAGGACTCGTCGCCCGTCGACTCGGCGATGAATTCCCAGTCGCTGTTGTGGGGATAGACGAGAATCATGGCATTGTGAGCTGTGCAGCCGCCCACCGTGGATGCGCGCGGGTACAGGACGCCGTCTCGATCAGGGCGGAACTTCTCGTCCCGTGCTTGGCGTGCTTCGTCTTGGTAATGCCGAACGAAGAAGTTCCACGCCAGACGCTCGTCTTCCGACGCTTTGGGGTGAAAAGCGGGAACTTGATAATTGTATGGCTCGTCGTCGCCGCCCGCCTCGAGCACCAGCACTCGAAACCCAGCCAGGGCGAGCCGGGCGGCGAGCGGTCCGCCGCCGGCTCCCGAGCCGACGATCACGTAGTCGAATCCTTCTTCGGCGGCGGTCGGCGCGCAACTGAGCTCGGGAAACGGCCGGTCGCGGGTGCCAGGACGCAGCATCGTCGCGCAACCCGCCAACAATCCAGCCAACCCAGCCGCGCCGGCGCCGATTAGCTGTACGATTCGACGGCGCGTGATCCGCCGACGGAATGTTGGGGTGGTCATGATTCGGCCGCCAGTGCCTGGCCGCCGCGAGGCCTCCCCATTTCGCTCAGAAAACGGGACGCCACGTTACATCGTCTTCAGCAATTCGATCAGTGCCCATTTGTCGTCATCGCTGAGCCCTGGTTCCTCCGAGAAATAGTCGGTTCCGAAGTAGTGCCCCCGATTGACGACGAAGTCGGGACATTTACTCACGGCGAGCATCGGGTCGACCAAGTCGGCGAACGCGGCGCGTGCCTCGGCGTCGGTCGCATCGTCCGGAAGCGCCTTTAGGTCCCGCCTGGTCTTTAGGATGACGCCCAGGACATCGCGTTTTCGCTCCAGATCCATGTTGGCGATCAGATTGATGGGCGTGCCTTCGGGAATCGGCCCGATCTCGATTCCACCCTCACCGAACAACCACGGAGAGACCCAGCTCAGCGGGCGAACGAGGGCTTGTAGGAAGTCGGGCAGGTAGCCCTTCGGAACGCTCAGATAGCTACGGGTCGTGGTGCGATCGATCACGCCCGGAACAAACCTTCCCGATGCAGTGACGTACGAGCGGTCACCCTTACGTCTCTCCGGCCAAAGCAACTGTTGGATTCCGCTGTCGAAGGACTTCAGCCGGTCCTCCACGGAGCCTGACCAGTAGAAATCCCCCAGAGTGTTGTTCAGGAGGAAGGGGGCGGTGGACCAGAGACTGATAAGTGATGACGGCCGAATATAGCCGCGCCCGCCCGCCGGCATTTCGTAGGGAGTCGGGTCGCCGGTGACCGGGTGATGGACCGTCACCGTTCCGACGGACGGCAGGCTCTTGTAAGAACTCGACGAGAAATTGTCCCAAATGTCGCCCTCGAGCGCGTTTGTGGCCAACGAGGAACAAATATTGGTTTCGAGCAGGGTGACCGGGACCCGCAGCTCGTTGGAGAGGAAGTTCTCCTGCAGAAAATTCTCGGCCATGACAATGGCCTTCATGTCCCGCTTGAATTCGTCGGTCTTGGTCCAATCCCAGTAGCCATTCCAGCATTGGAGGTAGTTCGGCCCCACGCAGCCATCGTCGGGGAAGAAACTGAAGGTCTTTTCCGGAAGCTTGCTGGAATGACAGCGTGCGCAGCGCTCCGCAAAAACGCTCTTGCCCCGGTCGAGAACCGAACGCTTGGAAGTGAGATGGTCAATCCCTCCCGGCGCTTCCTTCAGATAGTCCGGACGCCCCGTCGCCAGGAAGAAGAGGGCCAGATCCGGTGTCTGCTTTTCGGTGGCCCGCCAGTAGGCGGAGTTTCTGTCCGCGACTGCAATCTCGAACGGTGTAAAGGGTGATCCGCCGACCAGCGGGCGGAAGTGCTCCAACCACTCTTCACTGAACAGACCGATATTGATGAAAACCCGGTTCAGGGCACCCAGGCCGCCCACCGAGTCGGCGCCGTCCTTGAGCACGCGCGGCGTCCAGGTTATGTCTGGCGCCTGGTAGTACTGATTCAGGGGACTGTCCGCTGGGACATACTGGTTGAGCTGCTCGTTGTCGCGCTCACCGCCCGTCAACTCCTCTTTGCCGAGTTTCTTGGCAATTGCCATACGGGCACCCAAGCTGTACACCGCGTTCATGGTGCGCGGGTTGTTCATGTAGTCCGTGGAAACGAACGACGTGTCCAGCGCGCCGGGGCGGGAGGTGTGGAACAGCTGATAGGCGAAATCCGACGGATCCACGTCCCAGATAAAGATGCGATCCACCCAGAAATACTGGGCGCCCGGGTTGGAATTCAGGTTCTCCCACTTCGGGTGTTCCGGATCCTCCGGTGGATTGGAAGGATTGGGCCC
>JBFGYN010000339.1:0-4671 GCA_041587415.1 Candidatus Competibacterales bacterium
CGTTGCGGCCGCGTCCGATGCCTTGGAGGACTTGGACGCCAGATTCGAGCTGCTCTGGTCGCCCCCTGGTGCGAATTCGAAAGATCCGAAATGCCAGGACTTCGTGCTCATTCGCCCGGTAATCCCTTGCGAATTTCGCCTCGCACTGTTCGGCGCGGGACACGTGGGACGCGCCGTCATTCGAGTGCTGGAACCGCTGGTGGATCAAATTACCTGGTCCGATGCGCGCGAGGGCGAATTTCCGTCGCAGATCGCGCCTAATGTGCGCGTCCATACGGCGGACCCCTTCCTACTGATCGAGTGCATGGCACCTGGTGCGTATTTCCTGGTCATGACACACAGCCACTCACTGGACTTGGCACTCTGCGAGTCCATCCTGCAGCGTCGGGATTTCTCTTACCTCGGCCTGATCGGTTCGGCCGCCAAGCGCAAGCGTTTCGAGAAACATCTTCTCGAGGAAGGGCTCAGCCCGGAGGATTTGACGCGGATGAGGTGTCCAATCGGAATCGTCGGCATTCGAAGCAAGAATCCAGCGGCCATTGCGGTGTCCGTTGCCGCCGAAATGCTGACGGTACGCGAGCAACGTGCCGGCGCGGGCGTCCCGCATCGTGCGGACCAGGATTGTCAGCAATCTGGCTGATCAGCCATTCGGAGTCTGCGTCCCAAGGGATTTCGAGTGCCAAAACGAAGTTGGAGAGGGCGCAAGCCCGCCGAGCGTTCCGCCGGAAACTCCGAATCAGTTCGAGTCGCCGGATTCTGAGCGGATCGCCACCGGGGCGGCGTTGCTCGTCACTCATTGGCAGTGAGCCAAGCGCGCTCCTCGCGCCTTGCCCCGGCGGGCGCAATGGCCCGTCGCGACCGGCCGACTAGCCCGGATATTTCACCAGGGCGGTCTTCGGCTAGCTCGCAGGTGGTTGATATGAGAGGCAATCACTTGCAGCAGTTTCGGGCGTCCTGGTGCAACGTTGGGGCTAGCTCTCACCTTTCTCGTCACCGCCGGCAGCGGGCGCGTGCTCCAGGATCCGATCAGCGAGCCGCGACAGGGGCATGGTCTGCAGCCACACTCGGCCCTCGCCCTTCAGCGTGGCGAGGAATAGCCCTTCGCCCCCGAAAAGCATGGATCTCAGTCCGCCGGACATGGCGATGTCATAGTCGATGCTCGACTGGAAACCCACCAAGCATCCCGTGTCGACCCGAAGCGTTTCACCGCGCAGCTCCCGTTCCAGCACGCTCCCGCCCGCGTGCAGGAAAGCCATGCCGTCGCCCTTCAGGCGCTGCAGGATGAACCCTTCGCCGCCGAAAAAACCAGCCCCGATTCGCCGATTGAACGTCACGCTGATCGATGTGCCCTTCGCCGCACAGAGGAAAGCGTCCTTCTGACAGATGACGTCGCCGCCGACTCGACCGAGATCGATGGGGATGATGTGCCCTGGGTACGGTGCCGCAAATCCGACGCGCTGTTTCTGCTTCGCCTTGTTGGTGAAATGGGTCAGGAACAGGGATTCGCTCGTAAGCAGGCGTTTCGCCGCTCCGAATAGAGAACCCATGACACCCGAGGACCCGTCTCCCATTCGTGTCTCGAAGGTGATTCCCTGCTCCATGTAGAGCATGGCGCCGGCCTCGGCGACGACCGTCTCGCCGCGATCCAGTTCAATTTCGACGTACTGCAGTGCGTCACCAGAAACTCTGTATTCGATTTCGTGACTGGCCATACCGATTCCTACTGGTCCAAAACCCGGCCGCAAGGATGGCGGGCGCCGCCTGGGACTGCAAGTAGGTCGTTGTCGTGCACGTGCGTGGGCATCATTCACTCAACTTGGCCCATCTGGAATGCACCCGGGACCGTTCCCTGTCGGTCCCGGGTGCTCGGCATGTCACTCCTCGATCCGATCAGCTCCGCTCTCCACTCTCCTCAACGACCTCGTCCCGGTCGTCGCCGCGCTTGTCGTGGCGCATCCGCCGCTCGTGGTGGCCGTGACCTTCGTGCGCCCCGTGGCGTCCGTGGTGCATGCGCCCCAGACCGTGGCCGAATCGATTCGCGATCAGGTCCATCACCGCCCGTTGCTGGGTGGGTTCGAGGGTGTCGAACAGTGCAAGTCCCTCGTCGATCAGGGCCTGACGCTTGTCTTTTAACTGATCCATCTGCGCCTGCGCCTGTGCGATGACCTTGCGCAGGTCAGGCTTGTCCGCATTGCGTTCGGACTGAAAGGCCTCGCGGATTTCCCCCCTCGACTCGTGCGCCTCGGTGCGCATCTGCATCGCCTGCTCCTGGAGCGCGCGGAGCTTTGCCGTGTTTTCCTCACCGAGTCCCAGCTCCTCGATCGCTCGCTCGCTGAATCCATGATGGCCGTAGCCTCTTTGTTTGGCGATCACTGTCCCGGCGAGGCCCAATGTGAAAACCGTCGCCACGATGCCGGCTATGATCACCGTTTTCTTCCGACTGCGCTTTTGCGTTGCCATGTTGAAATACTCCTGTGAAATTTGACGAGTCGCCGAGCGTTTCGGCACGGTCGAGAGCATAGGATCAGGGAGCCGTGCCAGGTGTTTCAGCGGACGCTTCAAGTGCAACCGGATGTGTCAGCCCGGGCCTGCCGTAACAACTCGTAACATTTGTGGCAGTCCAGCCGGGGTCACCGCTTGCGCTACCGGGCACTCTCGATAACAGTTCAAGCCCGAAAATCCCATCGGGGGCACAATCGACCGGACGCCAACGCGAATGACCAAGACGCACATTTTGATTGTCGACGACGACATCCGCTTGAGGGGCCTGCTGCAAAGCTATTTGGAGCAACAGGGATTTCAAGTGCGGGGGGCTGGAAGCGCGGAACAAATGCGCAAGATCCTGTCGCGAGAACACGTGGACCTCATCGTGCTCGACCTCATGCTGCCGGACGAGGACGGATTGACCATTTGCACGAAACTTCGCGGCGAGGGAAACGGGATTCCGATCCTGATGCTGACGGCGAAAGGGGACGACGTGGATCGAATCGTGGGCCTGGAGATTGGCGCCGACGACTACATGCCGAAACCCTGCAACCCACGGGAACTCGTTGCCCGCATCAAGGCCATCCTTCGCCGTCGGCCGGCGGCGCCGAAAGCGGGCGCGCCCGTCCGGGATGGGGGTTCCGTGCAATTCGGACGTTTTCACCTGGACCTGGGCGCCCGAGTGCTTTGCAGGGACGGCAAGCCGGTGCCCCTCACGACCGGCGAGTTTGCGCTCTTGTCCTTGCTGGTGAGACACCCTCATGAGCCTTTGTCCCGGGACCGTCTGCTATCCATGTCCAGAGGCCGGGATGCGGGTCCGTACGATCGGAGCGTCGATGTTCAGATTTCGAGACTGCGCCGAATCGTCGAGGAGGACCCTGCGCATCCACGCTATATCCAGACGGTTTGGGGAGTGGGTTACGTCTTCGTCCCCGACGGTGCGCCGGTATGATGTTCCGCAGCACCTTTGCCCGGGTCGCCCTGCTCATCGCGGCCGTGCTGGTGGTAATCGTACTGTGTTCGCTTTTTCTGTTTGGCCGATTCGGGTTCGAGGAGCGGATGCGCTCGCGGGCCGAAAACTTTGCGGAAACAGCAACCGAGCTTGTACAGGTTCTCGAACAACAGGGACCTTCGGCGGCAAGGGAGCTGCTCCGAGGACGTTCGCGGCATCGTATACGGCTCGAGCGCGGACCACCACCCGGGCCGGGTCGCCCGCCACCCCGATTCATGGTGCCGGCGCTGGGTGAGTTCACAGAAGAACTGGGACCGGGCACAGAGCTGAGATTGCACGGACGCGCTCCATCCGAGCTATGGGTATTCTCCCCCCGTCTCCAGGGTTACGCCATCGTATTTCAGCTTCGGCCCGATCACACCCATCCGCCGGTGGCGCTGATCGGGTGGATTGCACTCGCGGCGACTGTCGTCTTTGCCGGCGCCTATATTTTTACCCGCTACCTTACGCGGCCCCTGGTCCGGCTTGCCGATGCCACACAATACATTGCGCGAGGTGAGGCACTTCCGGACCTGCCTGAGACAGGGCCAACCGAAGTTCGGCGACTCGTATCGGCATTACGGCATGCCTCCGAGGAAGCACGTCGCACGGCGCGGGATCGGGAAATGATGCTGGCTGGAATCTCCCACGATCTTCGAACGCCCCTCGCAAGATTGCGAATCGCGGCCGAGATGTTGCCGACTCGTGCCAGTGAGTTGTGCAATGGAATGGTCCAGGACATCGAGGAATTGGACGCCATAATCGGGCAGTTTCTGTCCTACGTCCGAGACGGCAGCGACGAAGTTGCCTTATGGGTCCGATTGGACGACGTGATCCGAAGTGCCGTGGAGCCACTTCGGCGCGAAAGCGATTGCATCGAGCTCCATCTTGCCGAGATGCCGCCGATGCATCTGCGTCCCCTGGCAATTCAGCGCTTGATTACGAATCTGGTCACCAACGCCACGACACACGGCAAACCACCGGTGCGCGTAGACTGTGGGTTCAGGGGCGGGACGCCGTTTCTCGCTGTCCGCGACCACGGTTCCGGCATCGACCCCGATCGATTCGATGAACTGTTGCGCCCCTTTTCTCGCGGCGATCATGCGCGCAGCACCCAGGGAAGCGGATTGGGACTCGCGATCGTCGCCCGAATCGCGCGGGTACATCGGGCGGAGGTGCTGCCCGAGCGCAGAGCA
>JBFGYN010000340.1:0-4652 GCA_041587415.1 Candidatus Competibacterales bacterium
GCTGCGAATTCCGCCAGCATCCGGGGTCCCTGATGAAGTATCCGGGCTAGTGCCGAATTTCCCCTCAGCACTTGCGTTGGAGCGCCCTACGGCTGTGCCATAATGACGAAGGCGAACACGCCGAAAGAGCCATGGTCAGCCACATCACGACGTCAAATTGCGAGATTCGATCCTGGGCGTCGACAGGCTTGAACGGGCTCCACGCCAGCGTGACGAGTAAACGAAGTTAGCTGCGCGGTGCAACGCAGCTCGCCCTGCCGCGCACAAGGTGAAGGAAATGCGATTCCGCTTTTGGGGTACTCGTGGTTCGATCGCCAAACCTGGGCCGGCGACCCTGCGCTACGGGGGAAACACATCCTGCGTGGAGGTTCGGTCCAACAGTGGCACACTGATCGTGCTGGACTGCGGAACAGGTGCCCACGCTCTGGGCCACGCGCTGGTCGCTGATGGGACTGCCCGACGTGGCCACATTCTGATCACACACACCCATTGGGATCACATACAGGGCTTTCCTTTTTTTGCGCCACTTCGCGCGCCAGGCAACGAATGGGACGTTTACGGCCCTCGCGGATCGGGGTCGTCGCTGCGCGATACCATGTCCGGCCAAATGCAGTACGAATACTTTCCGGTAACACTCGAAGATCTGGACGCAACCGTGAGGTATCACGATCTGGTCGAGGGCACACTCGACATCGGCGACGTTCGCGTTACGGCACACTACCTTCATCACCCTGCCCTCACGCTCGGGTATCGGCTCGAGGTAGACGACGTCACCCTCGTCTACGCATCGGATCACGAGCCCCATTCGCGACATCTCGCACTCGGCAAGCCGGGACCCGCGGGCGGGCAGGACTGCCGCCACCTGGAATTCCTGGCGGGCGCCGACATCCTGATCCACGACGCGCAATATACGGCAGAGGAATATCCGTCGAAGGCCGGTTGGGGCCATAGCACGATTGAGTATGTCGTTGACTCGGCAGTGCGTTCCGGCGTCCGGCAGGCATATTTGTACCATCACGATCCGATGCGCGACGACGATGCGGTGGATGATCTTCTGAAGCAAGGCCGAAAGCGTCTAGCAGCGACGGGCTCCGAGATGACACTGCTTGCCGCGCGCGAGGGGGACGAAGTGGAGGTCGCGACTGCGCGGGAACGGGACGCGCCCCCTGAGCGGGCTGGGATGCGTGCCCGTGCACTCCCCGCCCGGGGGATGGGCAACAGCGTGGTACTGGCATCTTTGCTCAATGATCACGACGCCGCAACGATCGGGGCGGCGTTAGAGCGCGATGGGCCACGGCTCGTACGGGCGGATTCGTTGGACGAGACCCTGGAGCAGATTCGCCAGCATCATCCGTCCTTGCTGCTGCTCGATGAGAAACTCGGAGACGGCATCTCCGAAGTTTGCCGTGCCGTGCGTGCTCAGAGCGATCAGTACGCGCGGGCTGCGCCCATAATCGTGGTGGCCGAGCGAGACGACCCAAGCGAGCAGCAGCGCCGCTTGGACGCTGGGGTCACGGACTGGCTCTTCAAGCCTTTCTCAGGCGGTTATGCGCAAACCCGCGTTCGCGCTTGGTTGCTTCGCACCATCTGCCGCTGGCGCAATGCGCCGCAGCCACCCGACGAGAGCACGAGGATCGGAGCGCTTCGACGGCTGGCACTGCTCGACACGAGCGCGGAGGAGCGCTTCGATCGCTACACACGAATCGCATCCGCCCTGTTCGACGTACCCATTGCACTCATCACTTTGGTAGCGGAAGAGCGCCAGTGGTTCAAGTCGCGGCGGGGTCTGGAAGAGACCGAAACCCACCGCGACGTGGCCTTCTGCTCCCATGCCATCCTGAGCGACGACATCTTGCAAGTGGAAGACACCCTCCAGGACGATCGATTCGCCGACAATCCGGTCGTAACCGGGGAGCTGAGAGTCCGTTTCTACGCTGGTGTGCCCTTGCGCCTCAAGGACGGACATCGTGTCGGCACCCTCTGCCTAGTCGACCATCGCCCGCGCCTGCTCGACGAACACGAACTGAGTGAACTGAAAGACCTGGGAGCACTCGTGGAACGGGAACTTCAGCTCAGCAGCGATTCGTAGAGCTCGCTGGCGCGGGTCGAATATCACCCACCGTTCAGAATTACCAGCCAGATGCTCGTAGTGACCACTCCCAGGGCGGTGGACAGCGTCATCGCATTTGACGAGATGGCTTGACCCGTCCCGAAACGTATCGCGATCAAGTAAGCATTGACGCCCGTTGGACAGGCTGCGGTTATGACGGCCGCCACCAGAAACACACGGGGCAATTCCAACGACAGGCCAACGAAAAGGACCACCGATGGCATGACAACGAGTTTGAGGAAGGTGATCACCATCGCCTGCGGCACGTTGCGGGCAATTCCGTAACGGGCCAATCCCATCCCTGCAGAAAACAGGGCCATCGGGCCCGCGACCTGGGACAGGCTGTCCACCAAACGCGCCGGGACACCGGAAAGCGGCAGCCCGGTATAGCGCCAGAGCGCACCGGCAACGATACCGATGACAATCGGATTCTTCGTCAGGCTCGTCGCGAATCGCTTCACGAAATCCACCAGATCAACGGCGCCGGATTGAATGCCATCTACCCGCAATGCCCACTCGAATAGAATGATGGCATTCAGCATCATCACCGGGAGATGTATGGAAAGGATGACCAACAAGGCAACCATGCCCTGTTCCCCGACGACGGTCTGCACCAGTGGAATGCCGATAAGGACCGTGTTGGAAAAGCTGGCGGATACGCCTGCGACGACCCCGGATCGGGCGTCCCGGCGAAACATCCTGCGTATGAGCTTGTGCGCAACAAGCCACGTGACACACACGCCCGAGAAATACGTCAGCCACAACTCCCATGGCGTTATGCCGGCAAAATCGGCTTTTGCAAGCGTTCGGAACAACAGGACTGGGATCGCGACGGTAAACACGAAATCCGCCAGGGCGATGCCCACCGGCTCCTCGAGAAGACGCGTTCTCGCCGCCCCGTAACCAATGCCGATCAGACCGAATACCGACCCGATGATTACTGCGAGTTCGCTCATGCCCTCTGGCACGCTCTCCGGGCTCGAAAAATCCGCTTTAGCCGGAAAATCTCGCCAAGCGGACTGTTACTCGGCGATGTTCGCCGTTGATTGAGAGGTGTATTGCCGCATTCACGCCCGGTGATGGATTCGGCCCGGACCTGCTTGCACTGAAAATCGTAGCAGGCATTGGCGCAACCTTGGGCGATCGATGCTGGAACCGAGCATCACAGCCTGCCAATTCCCGCAAGCCCTCTACGGGGCCAATAACGGGGGTTCTGGTGCAGAGACAACACGTCAGGATCCGTCATGCGGTGCGCAATTCAGCGACGGCGGACGCGGCCTGCTCACGTGTGTAAAAGCGCCCATTTCGTAGGAACCCAGATACGACGGACGTTTTAACGGCTGTCACGACACCGGTTGAACTGTGAGATTCTGTCAGTGAAGCCGGCAGTCCCTCCAGCACGTGGACCGGCGCAGGTCGACCGTCGGCAAAGCGAGCCCGATAGACCACCCCCGTCACGGTGTCCAGGAACGCGGGCGCAAAGCCAATCTCGCGGTTCTCGGAGCTGACGCCGCCCGTACCCGCGAAACGGCGGTTTTCAATCGCAAGGGTTCTCCTCGACAGACGGTTTCCTAACGGTAGGCCGTGCGATGCCTGGTATTCCCTGGTGGACACTGTGCGCGGGTTGGAGTCCATTGTGGATCCCTCGGGTTGGAGCTGTTGCCCATGTCCGATGCGAAGGTCGTACCAATTCGGAAGTTCGTTGTTTAGTTATGTTTTATATTAAATATATAACAGGGTTTCTTGATGTCAACTATGAAGTTATTTTCTTGGCAGCTAGGCCACGATTTTTCAAGCAACCGTGGCATTTCGTGCAAAATTGGTGGCAGTCAACCTGCGCAAATGGTGGCCTACGCCGTCGAGCTGCGCACTTCGACAGGATCATCGTTCCAAGCCCGTTTGGCGCTACAATACGGCTACGATGTGGCGGAGAGCTTTTCCACGGAGAACAGCGTATTCGACGTAGGATTGGTACTGAGTACATCGGGGCTACGTACATGAAATCATTGGATGCAAAGAATGTCGTCAAACTGCTCGGGCAGGCTGACATTCGGGATCTTTCCACCTTCGGCGCACTCTCCGATGCCTCGGTCACGACCCTCGTCGAGGGAGGTCACTTACTGGAACTGAATCGCGGTGACGTGCTCTACAGGGCGGGGAGCGTCGTAGGCGGATTCTACGTCGTGCTGAGTGGTCGGCTGGCGTTGTACAAACACTCCGAGGACCGAGATGTGCTGACGCGGCACTTCAGCCGGGGCGAGCAAGTTGGGTTCGACGCCATGATCGGCATGCATCCGCGGAGCTGCACGGCCGTGGCGGTAGAAAAAAGCTTGATCCTAGAGATCAGCAACGACCACTTCTACCGACTGCACCAACAATTTCCCGCGGATTTCGGCCTGCTGATGATCAATCTGTCGCGGGAACTCTCGAGGGAAATTGCCCTTTTGGAAGACGTAATCGGTAAAAGCACCGGCTGGAGCCCGGGACCCGAGCACTAACCCGGATACTTCATCAGGGACCCCGGATGCTGGCGGAATTCGCA